>DASXIG010000028.1:0-3695 GCA_036498105.1 Xanthobacteraceae bacterium
GGCTAGAGCACTGGTCTCGATCGGACCCCGAACGCGTGTTCCTGGCGCAGCGCGATGCCTGTGCGGCGTGGCGAACGCTCACTTACGCGCAAGTACTGCAGGCGGTGCGCCGCATTGCGGCTGCCCTGTTGCAGCGCAATCTTTCGCCCGAACGACCGGTCATGGTCATTTCGGGCAATGACATCGAGCACGCGCTGCTCGGGTTGGCCGCGATGTACGTCGGCATCCCCTACGCGCCGATCTCGCCGGCCTACTCCTTGATGTCGAGCGATTTCGGCAAGCTGCGCAGCATCGTCGGGCTGCTCACGCCGGGGCTCGTATTCGCCGGCGATGGGGCGCTGTTTTCCCGTGCCATCGAAGCTGTCATTCCCGCGAGCCTCGAGATGGTGCTGGCACGCAATCCGCTTGCCGGGCGACAAATCACGTCGTTTGCCGATTTGGCCGTCTCACCCGGTGACGCGGTCGAGCGCACCCATGCGGCAGTCGGGCCGGACACGATCGCAAAATTCCTGTTCACCTCCGGATCCACCGGATCGCCGAAAGCCGTGATCAACACCCAGCGCATGCTGTGCTCGAACCAGGCGATGCTGGCGGCCGGCTTCTCCTTCGTGCGGAGCGAGCCGCCCGTCATCGTCGATTGGCTGCCGTGGAGTCATACATTCGGCGCGAACCACAATTTCAACCTGGTGCTAACCCATGGCGGCACGCTCTACATCGACGAAGGCAATCCGACCCCGGCCGGCATCGGCAAGACGGCGAGCAACCTGCGCGAGATCGCGCCCACGATCTACTTCAATGTCCCCAGGGGCTATGACGCGCTCATCCCGCATCTGCGCTCGGACCGCGCCCTGCGCGAAAGCTTCTTCCGCAGGCTCAAGGTGCTGTTCTATGCCGGCGCGGCGCTGAGCCAGCCGACGTGGGATGCGCTCGAGCAGATCGCCGTCGAGACATGCGGCGAGCGGATTGTTTTTCTCTCCAGCCTGGGCTCGACTGAAACTTCCCCGCTCGCGCTTGCCTGCACCCGCGATTTCCCGCGCCCGGGCAATATCGGCGTTCCGGTGCCGGGCGTAGAGCTCAAGCTTGTGCCGATCGAAGGACGGCTGGAAGCGCGCTTGCGCGGCCCCAACATCACTCCGGGTTATTGGCGGCAGGACCATCTCACGCGCGACGGCTTCGACGAGGAGGGCTTCTACAAGATCGGCGACGCCGTGAAATTCGCCGATCCCGCCGATCCCTCGCAAGGCCTGCTGTTCGACGGCCGGCTGGCCGAGGACTTCAAGCTCGCAACCGGCACCTGGGTCAACGTGGCTTCATTGCGTACCCGCTTCATCGATCATTGCGTGCCTTATGTGCGCGACGTCGTGATCGCGGGAGCTGATCGCAACGAGCTCGCGGCGCTGGTAATTCCGGATCTGGAAGCGTGCCGCGGGCTCTGCGGCGGCATGCCCCCGGATGTAAAGCCCGCGGCGATTCTCGCCCATGCAGGAGTGCGGCGGCAGCTTGCGGTGCTGCTCGCCAAGCTCGCGGAAGAGAGCCCGGGCAGCTCGACGAGAATATGCCGTCTGCTCCTGCTCGAGGAGCCTCCTTCGCTGGACCTCGGCGAGATGACCGACAAGGGCTCGATCAATCAGCGCGCCGTGCTGAGGCAACGCGCGGCGCTGGTGGACGAGCTTTATGCGCAACCGCCATCCTCGCGCGTGATCGCGCTCGAAGCGCGAGCATAATCGTTCTTCAGCTGCCGTGCTCGCCGTGAATTTCGGGAAAGAACAAATCTTTCCAGCTGGCAGGCCTGGTCTTGATGCTCCCGGTGCGGGCGAGGAACTCGGCGATGCGCTCGGTCTGCTCCGGTGCGAGCGTGAAGCGCAGGTTGTCCTTGTCGGCAAGCGCGGCGCTGATCAGCTCGGGCGCGAGCTTCGTCTTCTCGGCTTTCACATAGATCGCGGCGGCCTGTTTCGGATCGGCGGCGATGAGCGCCATGGCATCTCTGATGGCGGCGACGAAAGCGGCGAACAGCTTCGGGTTTTCGCGCTGGAACTTCGCCGTCGTCCAGGTGGTCAGGGCCGTCGCCGGGCTGCCGAACAGCTCGTTCGAGGACCAGATCCTGCGAATGCCGGGCTTGCCCGTCACCTGCTGGATAAATGGTGGCGAGAAAAGGTATCCGTTCACTGTCGTCCCGCCCGACAAGAGCGAGATGGCGCCGTCGGGCTGCGACAAGGACACCGTGAGGTCGTCGAGGGCGGTGTGCTTGCCGGCTCCGAACAGCCGTTCGGCTTCCATTTGCAGATAGATCGCCGGCACCGAAACGCGAACCGAGGGAACGCCGATCTTGTCCCGTTCACGACTGAGATCTTTCACTGACTGGAGCTGTACATCAGTGCTGAACAGATCGTACGGAACGGACGAGAGCGCGGTGACGCCGAGCAGGCGCGAGTCGCCGGCGGTGCGCGTCTTGTCCCAGGAGACCATCATGGCGGTATAGCCGCCGCTGCCGATCTCGAAATTGCCGCTGAGCAGACCGTCATTGATCTGCGGGCCGCCCGCGACGTGGACGATCTCGACCGGCACCGGCGCAATGCCCTGCTCGCGCATGCGCTGCTCGAACAAATGCGTTTCGTCCGCGACATAAAGCGGCAGATATCCGAGCCCGAATTGCGTCCCCATCCGCAATTGCTTGGCCGTCTGGCTCGCGCAGGGGGAGGACGCAACCACGATTGTCGTCATGGCGAACGCAGCACACCACGTCACGGTGCGGGTCGAGAGGTTTTGCTGCCGCATCGCGCTTCTCCATGTCCCCTTATGCGCTCGAGGCATCCTTGCCCTATGCGCACAGCGGGTGCAACCGGCCGGGTTTGGTAGGGTGGGCAAAGGGGCGCCTCTCCCATGCTCCGACACATCCGCACGCTCGCGCCCCGTGCCCACGCGGTGGGCAGCCAGCCTCCGCGTGGGCATCGCCCGTGTACCGAGCAAATCATTTACGGCGTCAGGCGATTTTGCCCACCCTACGAAACCGTGCCTTGACCGCGGTTGCGCGCGTCAGCAAGATCAAAACGATTGCCCAAGCGTTGGCACAATCGGACCAGGGGATCGCGATGATCACTGCTTCTGCTTACTGCTCTCGGCCCATGCGCACGCTGCGATATGCCCTGTGCGCAGCCGCGTGCATTTGTATCGGCGCCGATCAGCATGTTCTGGCGCAGAGCGAGCCCAACCCGCTGATGCAGGGCCGCGGAGGCGATCTTGTGTTCCCTACCTCCTGCGGAGCGCAGGTGCAGCCGCGCTTTGACGGCGCGCTCGCGGCGCTGCATTCGTTCTGGTACAAGCAGGCGCGCGAGGAATTCACCGCAATCACCCAGACCGATCCCGGTTGCGCCATGGCGCAGTGGGGCGTCGCGATGAGCGTGTGGAATCAGCTCTGGGCGCCGCCGCAGCCCGCCAGCATCAAGGCCGGGCAGGAAGCGATCGAGAAAGCGCGCGCGGCTTCCCAGAAATCTACCCGTGAAACCGACTACATCGAGGCGCTCGCAGCCTTCTACACCGATGCCGACAAGCTCGATCACCGCTCGCGCGCGCTTGCCTATTCCAAGAAGATGGAGCTGGTCGCGCAGAACTATCCGGACGATCGCGAGGCGCGAATCTTTTATGCGCTTTCGCTCCTTGCCTCGGCCGATCCGCTCGACAAGACCTACAAGAACCAG
>DASXIG010000029.1:0-2873 GCA_036498105.1 Xanthobacteraceae bacterium
CCCCGGGACGAATGGGACGCCATCGCGCTCAACTACACCTCGGGCACGACCGGCGACCCCAAGGGCGTGGTCTATCACCATCGCGGCGCCTACCTCCTCGCCATCGGCAACGTGCTCACCGGCAGCATGCGCAGCGGCTGCGTCTATCTGTGGACCTTGCCGATGTTCCACTGCAACGGCTGGTGCTTTCCGTGGACCTTGTCGGTGGTCGCGGGCACCCATGTGTGCCTGCGCCAGGTGCGCGCGCGCGCCATGTTCGATGCGATCGCCGATCACAAGGTGACGCATCTGTGCGGGGCGCCCATCGTGATGGCGACGCTGCTCAATGCGCCGGCCGAGGAAAAAAAACCGCTGCCGCATGTGGTCGAGTTCTTCACCGCGGCGGCGCCGCCGCCCGAGGCGGTGCTCGCGGCGATGAAGGGCGCGGGCTTCAACGTCACGCATCTCTACGGTCTGACCGAGACCTACGGTCCCGCGGCGGTGAATGAATGGCAGCCTGCGTGGGACGCGCTCTCGCCTTCCGAGCAGGCCGCGAAGAAGGCGCGCCAGGGCGTGCGTTACGTCCCGCTCGAAGCGCTCGACGTGCTCGACCCCGACACCATGGCGCCGGTGAAGCGCGACGGCGAGAGCATGGGCGAGGTCATGTTTCGCGGCAACGTCGTGATGAAGGGATATCTGAAGAACAAGCCCGCGAGCGAGAAGGCGTTCGCCGGCGGCTGGTTCCACTCCGGCGACCTCGGCGTCATGCACCCGGACGGCTACATCCAGCTCAAGGACCGCTCCAAGGACATCATCATCTCAGGCGGCGAGAACATTTCCTCGATCGAGGTGGAGGAGGCGCTCTACAAGCATCCCGCGGTCGCCGCCGCGGCTGTCGTGGCCAAGCCCGACGAGAAGTGGGGCGAGACCCCGTGCGCCTTCATCGAGCTCAAGCCGGGGCAGCAGACGACAAGCGACGAGCTGCTCGCCTGGTGCCGCAAGCATCTCGCGAGCTACAAATGCCCGCGCCATTTCGTCTTCGCCGAGCTGCCGAAGACCTCGACCGGCAAGGTTCAGAAATTCCGCCTGCGCGACATGGCCAAAGACGTGTGAGCGCGTTATCAGGACTCCACCATGGCTGGACATTCGCAGTTCAAGAACATCATGCACCGCAAGGGGCGGCAGGATGCGGTCAAATCCAAGCTGTTCGGCAAGCTGGCGCGCGAGATTACCATCTCCGCCCGGCTGGGCCTGCCCGATCCCGCCATGAACCCGCGCCTGCGCGCTGCCATCCTCGCCGCGCGCGCCGAGAACATGCCCAAGGACAACATCGACCGCGCGATCAAGAAGGCGGCGGGTGGCGATGCCGAGAGCTACGACGAGATCCGTTACGAGGGATATGGCCCCGGCGGGGTCGCCGTCATCGTCGAGGCACTCACCGACAACCGCAACCGCACCGCCAGCGAGGTGCGCGCGACCTTCACCAGGTCGGGCGGCAATCTCGCCGAGACCGGCGCAGTCTCGTTCATGTTCGACCATGTCGGCATGATCGAATACGACGCGAAGGTTGCGAGCGCCGAAGCCATGCTGGAAGCGGCCATCGATGCCGGCGCCGAGGATGTCGTCTCGAGCGAGAGCGGTCACGAGATCTACACCAGCCAGGATTCGCTGCGCGAGCTGGCAAGGGCGCTCGAGCTCAAATTCGGGGAGCCGCGCAGGGCAGCCTTGGTCTGGAAGCCGCAGAGCACGCTCAGCGTGAACGACGAGCAGGGCGAGAAAGTGCTTCGCCTGATGGAGATGCTCAACGAGCATGACGACGTGCAGAACGTCTACGCGAATTTCGAGGTCTCCGACGCGCTGATGCACAAGCTCAGTGCATAAAGGCCGCGGCCTAGTGCCGCCGATTTGAAGTTCCTGCAGTGGTGGCCGCGAGCTCGTACAGGAACTTCAAATCGGAAAGCGGCACTAGAATCATAGGTTTGCTAGTGTCCTTCGATTCCGAAATTCGTAAACGAGCTTGCCGCACGATGAAACGAATTTCGGAATCGGGACACTAGATCGGATGGCATCTATGCGCAGCCCGCGCGCCGCGTTATCACCGGCGCGATCATGCTTGCGCCGATTCGCATTCTCGGCATCGATCCCGGGCTTCGCCGCACGGGCTGGGGCATGATTGCGGTCGAGGGGAATCGTCTGCGCTTTCTCGCCTGCGGCTCGCTCGCGACCGAAGAAAGCGACTCCCTCGCCGCGCGGCTCCTCGCCATTCATCAGGGCCTGAGCGAGATCGTGAAGGCGCACGCGCCGCACGAGGCGGCGGTGGAAAAGACCTTCGTCAACAAGAATGCGGCCGCCACCCTCAAGCTCGGCCAGGCGCGCGGCATCGCCATGCTCGTGCCCGCAATCTCCGGCATCCTCGTCGCCGAGTACGCACCCAACCTGGTGAAAAAGACCATCGTCGGGGCGGGCCACGGCGAGAAGGCGCAGGTCCGCATGATGATCGGCGTCCTGCTGCCGAAGGCCGATGCGCCTTCCGACGATGCTGCGGACGCGCTTGCGATCGCGGTGTGCCACGCCCATCATCGTAACGGGGCCATCCGGAACAGAGATTTGTCCGGCGCGAGGGCGCGATGATCGCCAGGCTCAAGGGTATCATCGACTCCTACGGGGAGGATTCCATCAGTCTCGACGTGAACGGCGTCGGCTACCGCGTGCATTGCTCGTCACGCACCCTGCAGGAGCTGCCCGCGACCGGCCAGCCCGCAACGCTCGCGATCGAAACGCACGTGCGCGAAGATCAGATCCGGTTGTTCGGTTTCATGACCGAGGTCGAGCGCGAGTGGTTCGGGTTATTGCAAACCGTGCAGGGGGTCGGGGCCAAGGTCGCGCTCTCGGTG
>DASXIG010000030.1:0-1536 GCA_036498105.1 Xanthobacteraceae bacterium
CGGGGGTTCCATGTCGGATGCTGCTTCATCATCCTTCGTCGAGGCTGCCAAAGGGCTCGCGCCACAGATCCAGGCATCTGCTGACGAAATAGAACGATCTCGGCGGCTCCCGCTGGCTTTGGTGGACGCCATGGCTGAGGCCGGCCTATTTCGCCTTTGGATTCCACGTAGTCTGGGTGGCGAAGAAACTGATCCGACGACGCTCGTTCGCGTCGTTGAAGAGGTCGCGCGAGCGGATGGGGCGGCGGGCTGGTGCCTGGGAATCGGCGGCACGTATGGCGTGTTTGGCGGGTATTTGTCGGGGGATGCCGCGCACGAAATCTATGGGAGTGACCCGCTGGTCAGAACGGCAGGGGCGCTTCGGCCTTTCGGGAATGCGGTGGTCGTCGAGGGCGGTTATCGTGTCACGGGCCGGTGGCCCCTTGGGAGCGGTTGTCAGCATTCCGGCTGGATCATGGGCGGCTGCCGGATTTTGGATGGCGATCAGCCGCGCCTCCTCCCCAACGGCACGCCACTTACGCGCGTTCTGTTTTTTCCCGCGGCAGACTGCGAAATTCTCGACACTTGGCACAGCATCGGGCTCCGTGGGACCGGCAGCCACGATTACACTGTCACTGATGTTTTTGTTCCGGCTCCCCGCTCACTATCGTTAAGGGAACCGCCAGTGGAGCCGGGGCCGCTTTATGCGATGCCGACGATCGCGGTATCCGCCCCCGCCCTGGCGGCGGTTGGCCTCGGCATCGCCCGTCATGCTATCGACCTTTTGCTGGAACTCGCGCAAACCAAGATCGCGAGCCGATCTCGGCAGAGCTTGCGCGAGGATGTCACGATGCAGGCGAGCCTGGGACAAGCAGAAGCCGTGCTCCGTTCAGGCCGAGCCTTCTTGTATGAAACGCTTGAAGAGGGATGGAAAATCGCTAACGCTGGGCAACCGCTTAGCGTTTCTCAGCGGGCGATGCTATGGCTCGCATCGACTCACGCTGTGACCTCAGCCAAACAGGCCACCGAGCTAATGTTCAGCGCGGGCGGCTCTGCTTCTCCGTATACCAGCGGCGGTCTGGAGCGTTGCTTGCGTGACATTCATGCCGTAGGGCAGCATCTCACTCTGACGCCACCCGCTTATCAAAATGGCCGGTCAAGCGTTTTTGGACCTGGATATGCGGTCGACCCCGTTGCTATTTATGGACGACCGCAGCCCGAGTTCAGTTTAACGCGACCGGAATTGACCCCTAGCTGTGAAAAGGCTGGCCCCACTGATCTTCGTACACGACATCGGCGAGCGCCACGCGGCGCACCGGCCCGAACCGGCCCATTGGGTAGCCGATCGGCAGCAGCGCATACGAATGCACACCGGCTGGCAAGCCGAGTGCGGCCTCCGCTTCCTTCTCGAACTGCAAATAAAGCGTCGTCAGAGTCGCTCCCAGGCCGAGCGCTCGTGCCGCCAAACAGCATATTCTGCACCGCTGGATAGATGGATGATCCGGACGTGCGGGTCGGTGTGCCGCCTTCGAGGCAAGGGACATCCAGACCGGAGCC
>DASXIG010000031.1:0-2327 GCA_036498105.1 Xanthobacteraceae bacterium
GACAGAATCGCCTCGAAGACCGGGCCTGGGTCGCCCGACGAGCGGCTGATGATGCGAAGGATCTCCGCGGTCGCATTCTCGCGCTCGCGCGCTTCGTTCAGCTCACGGGCACGCAGATCGAGCTCGTGCTGCAGCTGCTCACCGCCGGCGCCTTTGCTATCAGCGTCGCGCCGTCGCATGATGTTCCAGACGTTCATCCAGCTTCCGGCAAAGTCACCGCTCGCGTAATTCGTAGGGCGGATTAGCGCGGCGTAACCCCGCCCTACCCCGGTCGTGATCAGGATATCAGAAATCGATGAATTGGGCGCGGCGGCCCGGACGAACAGGCGTTCATCAGCGCGGCGGGCTGAACTCCAGGAACCGGCGCAGGGGATAGGAATAGAGCTTCCCGTTCTCCTGCATGCCCGGCAGGCACAAGTCCACGATCTTCTCGGCGGCCTGATCGGGCGTCTCCAGAGCCGTGGGATCCTCGCCCGGCATGGCCTGGGCGCGCATGCGCGTGCGGATCGGGCCGGGGTTGAAGAGATTGACGCGTACGCGCGTGGTCGCACTCTCGGCGGCATAGGTGCGCGCGAGCGCTTCGAGGGCGGCTTTGCTCACGGTATAAGGTCCCCAATACGCCGGCGCCTGCGCGGTGATGCCGGACGTAACGAAGACCACGCGGCCCGCTTCGGAGACTTTCAGCAGCGCATCGGTGGCGCAGATGAGGCGCCAGTTGGCGGTCACATTGACCGCCATCACGTCGTGCCAGGCCTTCGCCTCCACATGGCCGAGGGGAGACAGCGGCCCGAGCATCCCCGCATTGCCGACCAGCACATCGAGCCGGCCGAAGCGCTCATGCAGCGCCAGGCCAAGCCGGTCGATGCCGTCGTAGTCCCGCAGATCGAGCGGGACGAGCGTGGCAGAGCCGCCCAGGCCCTTGACGGCGTCATCGAGCTCCTCGAGCCCGCCGACGGTGCGTGCGACCGCAACGACATGGGCGCCGGCCTTGGCGAGCGCGAACGCGGCCGCATAGCCGATCCCGCGCGAGGCGCCCGTGACGAGCGCAATGCGGCCGGCGAGCGGAGGCGGCGGCATCTAAGAAATCAGCTGGCCTCGGCGAGAAGCGAGAGTTGCCGCGGCAAGGCGGTGTGCGCGAGCTGATCGGTGAGCGGGGTGGGATAGTCCCCGGTGAAGCAATGGTCGGTGAATTGCGGGCGTACGGGATCGCGCCGCTCGTAACCCATCGCGTGGTAAATGCCTTCGACCGAAAGGAACGCGAGCGAGTCCGCGCCGATGAAGCGGCGCATTCCTTCGAGATCGTGCTTGGCCGCGAGCAGGTTTTCGCGTTCCGGCGTGTCGATGCCGTAATAATCGGAGTGGGTGATCGGCGGCGAGGCGATGCGGAAATGCACTTCGCTGGCGCCCGCATCGCGCATCATCTGCACGATCTTCACCGAGGTCGTGCCGCGCACGATGGAATCGTCGATGAGCACGATGCGTTTGCCCTGCACGACCGCCCGGTTGGCGCTGTGCTTGAGCCGCACGCCGAGCTGGCGGATGTGCTGGCTCGGCTCGATGAAGGTCCGTCCCACATAGTGGTTGCGGATGATGCCGAGCTCGTAAGGCAGTCCCGATGCCTGCGCGCAGCCGATGGCGGCCGGAACTCCGGAATCCGGCACCGGGATCACCACGTCGGCCGCAGCGGGCGCCTCGCGGGCGAGCTCCGCCCCCATGGTCTTGCGCACGTCATAGACCGGGCGGCCGCCGACGATCGAGTCCGGGCGGGCGAAATAGATGTACTCGAAAATGCAGGGCCGCGGCGCCATGGGTGGGAACGGCTTGTGCGAATGCATGCCCTGCTCATCGAACACGACCACCTCGCCGTTCTCCACGTCGCGCAGGTATTTGGCGCCGATGGTGTCGAGGGCGCAGGTTTCGGAGGCGAGGATCGGCTGGCCATCGAGCGTGCCGATCACCAGAGGCCTGATCCCCAAGGGGTCGCGCGCACCGACTAGCTTCTTGTTGGTGAGCCCGACGAAGGCATAGGCGCCTTCGAGCTGGCGCAGCCCCTCGATGAACCGATCGATGAAGCGGTTGCGTTTGGCGCGGGCGACGAGATGCAGGATGACCTCGGTGTCGGTGGTCGATTGCATGAGGGCGCCGTCGCGCACGAGCTGGCGCCGCAAGCTCAGGCCATTGGTCAGATTGCCGTTGTGCCCGACTGCGAACCCGCCGCCGTCGAGCTCGGCAAAAAGCGGTTGCACATTGCGCAGGATGGTCTCTCCCGTGGTGGAGTAGCGCACATGGCCGGTGGCCGACGTGCCGGGCAGGCGCTCGATCACCTC
>DASXIG010000032.1:0-4864 GCA_036498105.1 Xanthobacteraceae bacterium
TCGATGCCTATGCCGCGCGCCATCTGGGCGTCGTCGACCGTAGCGCGGACCGCGGCGCCCATGCGCGTCTTTTCCATGACCAGCCACAGAACGAGCCCGATCGCGAGCGCCATGGCGATCATGAATACGCGATAGAGCGGAAGATACAGTCCCCCGACCACGATGCTCCGGGTGAGGACATCGGGCGGGTTGATATCGAAATTGTTGCCGGTCCAGATGTCGAGCGCCGCCTGCTGGAAGAGGAAAGCGAAACCTACTGTCAACAGGACCTGCCGCAGAGGATCGAACCCGAGCGGCCGCAGGAAGAGACGCTCCATCAGGAGGCCGAGCACGGCAATAGTCAGTGCGGCAACCGGCAGTGCGAGCACCCACGAGCCCGTGGTCCAGATCACCGACAGCGCAACATAGCCGCCCAGAAGAAAGTAGGCTCCGTGGGAAAGATTGACGATGCGCATGACGCCGAAGATCAGCGACAGGCCGCTTCCCAAAAGAAACAGAAGCGCGCCATAGGAGAGGCCGTTGAAGGCCTGAATCAGCCAGAATCGCGAGTCCATCCCTTTTGTCACCGGCTCCGATATCGCGCGACAATGCGCGACAATGCGTCCAGCGGCAACGCATGTGCAATGCGGCCTTCCCTCCCTACCATGGTTTCGGCTGCGGTCAGCGCATTGAGAATGGCTTCTTCGGTCGCCTCGACCGCGGCTTCGAACAGGCCATCCATGCAGCCGGGTGCGACCATCTCGACACGATGAATGGAACGGCCGGGTGGAACACGGTTGTGTACGGAAAAGCAAAGAAAGATGTCTCCGCTGCCGTTTGCGCCCATCGACCCGACCCGGGCAAGGCCGAGGGCGGCACGGCGCGCCATGCGCTCGCATTGCTTGCCGACGAGCGGGGCAGTGGTCGCAAGCACGACGATGATCGACCCCTTGTCTTCGCGTTCCTCATAGGCGGATGGAATGTCCTCGAGCTCCCGGCCGACGGGGATTCCGTCCACCGTGAGCTGCGGACGCAACCCATAGTTCGCCTGCACGAGCGCTCCGACGACCCAGCTCGCCTTGCCCTGGCGCACCACGCGTGACGCGGTGCCGGTACCCCCCTTGAATTCGTGGCAGATGGATCCGGTGCCGCCGCCCACATTGCCCTCGGCGATCCGGCCGCCGCTGGCACTGTCGAGCGCTTCGAACACGAGCTCGCGGGTGATGGGAAACGTTTCGGACACGCTCATCCAGGTGTCGTCGGTCTCCGCCACTACCGGCAGCAGCGTCGGATCGCGCACGTCGGATCTGACCGCATAGGCGCAGAGCGCATCGCGTACCAAGCCGACGCAGCACGTATTGGTGAGCGCGATCGGGCTTGCGAGCAATCCCTGCTCAGCGAGCCAGAAGGCGCCCGTCATCTCGCCGAAGCCGTTGAAGGAATGGCAACCGGCAAAGACCGCGGATTGAAAGATGTCGCGCTGTGGCCAAACGACGGTCACGCCCGTGCGCAGCACGTTCGGTTTCTCGCGGCAGAGCGTCGAATAGCCCACGCGCACACCGGGGACGTCCGTGATCGCATTATTACGCCCGCAGGCCAATCGCCCGATCGTAATGCCGAAATCGCGGAGTCTGCCGCGCTTCATCATACTCCCCCCTTAAGCCGTGCAGGGCCAGGAAAATGGATTGCCGACTCACGGCCCTCTGCTGCCGATCGTGCAGGCAGCTTCAGCACAAATGCCCTGCTTTTGAGCGCCGTCGCCAGCCATCGTGCGCCGCCCCGCTTCATTTTCGTCAATCTGCTCAATCTTCCACCAACCGGGTGAGTTGGCATGCGCAGTGCATGCCTGCCCGCCGAAGAGAGAAAAGCAGGAGAGAAAAGCCCATGAGTCAAGCCGCCGCAAAAACCGTCCTCACCGGCTGCCTTGCCCCGATCGACAAGGAGGGCCTCGATGCCTTGATCGCGAAGGGCAAAGCCGATCCGAAGGTCATCAAGACGCTGAAATGCAAGACCGTTGCCGAAGGACGATTCCGCCACCTCAATTTTATCCGCAACTTGCCGGCCTATGTCGTTGATGAGCCGCCGGGCTTGCTGGGTGACGACACCGCGCCCAACCCGTCCGAAGCTTCGCTGGCGGCGCTCGGCTCCTGTCTTGCGGTCGGTATCCATGCCAATGCGGTCGCCCGCGGCATCGCCGTTTACAAGCTCGAGATCGAGCTCGAAGGCGATCTCAACATCACGGGAGTCTGGGGTACTGGCGACCTGTCGGAGAAGCCGGTCGGCTTCACCGACGTGCGAGCCAACGTGAAGTTCGAGGCGGACCGTCCGCGCGAGGAGCTCGAGGCGCTCATCGCCCACGCCAGAACGTGGTCCCCCGTTGCCAACACCTTCACGCGGCCGGTCAACCTCGAAGTGAAATTGGCGTGAGGCAAGCCCGTCCGGCAGCCGAGCCGCCCGCTCGCCAAGGATTTGCAGCTTAAGATGCTTGACCGGCCGGCGAACGCAATTACCCCCACGCCGCAGGACATCGATTCGGATGTGGTGGCGAGGATTCGTGATCTGTCGTTGCGCGAGCTCTCGCCCATTGTGCGCAAGATCGATGCCGAGGGTTACTATCCCGAGAGCGTGCTGCGCGCATTCGGCCGCGCAGGTGCGTTTGCCTCGCATTTGCCGCGCAAGTCGACCGACGAGCCTAGCCTCATTACCGCAATCCGCTCGATGGCGGCGGCAGGTGAACACTGCCTGTCCACGGCGTTCTGCACGTGGTGCCAGGACGCGCTCGGTTGGTACATCCATGCGTCCGACAACGAGAGCTTGAAGACAAAGCTCGGAGGGCAGGTCGCGGCCGGCGAGGCCCTGGGCGGCACGGCCCTGTCAAACCCGATGAAGACCTTCTTCGGCATCGAGCCGATCAGGCTCAAGGGAAGGCGGGTCAACGGCGGGTATCTGGTGCGAGGCGCGCTGCCCTTCGTGTCGAACCTCGGGGAGGACCATTATTTCGGTGCAGTGTTCGAGAGCGAGGACGAGCCCAGGCATTACGTGATGGCGATCATCCCGTGCGAAGCCGAAGGCGTGAGCCTCGCCGGGAACAGCAAGTTCGTCGCCCTGGACGGCACGCGTACTTTCGCCGTGCAGCTGCGCGACGCGATGATCCCGGATGAATGGATACTCGCGGATCCGAGCGAAGCATTCATCAAGCGTATTCGCGCCGGGTTCGTATTGCTGCAGAGCGGAATGGCATTCGGCCTGATCAGCGGCTGCATCGAGCTCATGAACAGAGTCAAAGCGCGGCTCGGGCACGTCAACAGGTTTCTCGATGTGCAGCCGGAGCAACTGGCTGAGCAGTTGCGGAAGATGGAGTCGGAAGTGGACCGGCTGGCTGCCACCCCGTTCGAAACCGATCAATCCTATTGGCGCGCGGTGATCGAGGCTCGTCTCGTTGCCGGCGAAGCCTCCATCGCCGCGGCGCACGCCGCAATGCTGCACTGTGGCGCCGGCGGGTACGTTACGACCGGCGCCGCCCAGCGGCGGCTGCGCGAAGCCTACTTTGTTGCCATCGTTACGCCTGCAACCAAGCAGCTCAGGAAGATGCTCGCGGATATGGCGCATTAGATCGAGGAAGAGCCGGGAGCCCGGCAAAAAGTGTGGGAGCAAAACGCCTGCAGGAGGACGGAATTCGCGCTCGAACAGAGGAGCAGTCAATGAGCGAGAAGGTCCTGATCACTCCCGCTGAGCTGTTGACGTTGACCAATAACGGGCCGGCTGTCCTGATCGACACCCGCGACCCAGCGACATACGCCGCAGGTCATATACCTTCGGCCGTGAACGTCCACGACATCTTCACCTATCTCGCGACCTCAACGCCGGACGGCGTGGCGGCGATGCGCGACAAGTTTGCCGCGGTCTTCGGGGCAGCCGGGCTCTCCGGCAAGGAGACAGCCATCGTCTATGAGCAATCGATGAATACCGGCTTCGGCCAGTCGTGTCGCGGCTATGTGCTGCTGAACTATCTCGGATACCCGAAGGTCAAGATCCTGCACGGCGGCTATGCTGCGTGGATCGCGGCGGGCTTGCCCACCAGCACCGACATCCCTGCGCCGAAGCAGGCAACCTTCCCGATCGATCCGAGCTCGGCCGGCATCCTGGTCGATCTTCAGACCATGAAGATGGCAGTCGCCGATCCCAACATCGTCAAGCTGGACACGCGCGACGTCGACGAGTGGATCGCCGACAGCTCCTCGCCTTACGGGAAGGACTTTTGCCCGCGCAAGGGGCGCATTCCCGGAGCGGTATGGCTCGAATGGTACCGGATGATGAAGCCCACTCCGGCCGGTCCCATGTTCAAATCACGCGATGAAATCCTCGCCGAATGCGCGACCGTCGGCGTAACGCCGCAAACGCCCGTTGTGCTCTATTGCTTCAAGGGCGCGCGCGCTTCCAACACGCTGGTCGCGCTGAAAGAAGCAGGGGTCGAGAACGTTACGCTCTACTTCGGCTCCTGGAACGAGTGGTCGCGCGATCCTTCGCTGCCGATCGAGATGGGGCTGCCGTTCAAAACGACGGCACCATCCAGCGTCGCTGCCTGACACCCGTCCACGATCCCGCGGCACGCGTACCTGCCCGCGAAACCTGCTTATCGCGGCGTAAAGCCGCGATAAGTGGGGCTATGCTGCCGCGTGTAATGAAAGAGCCGTTGACCATGGGCATTTTCCACAACCCGATCGGTCGGAATCGTAACTGCGACGGTTCAGGCTGCGCGTGCGGCCGCCATGACGGCCGGACCGCGCATGCCGCCGGCGCAGTTGCCCGCGCAACAGGAGATAGCCAGGAGGAGCGCTACAAGCACGCCGCCGTCTCAGCAATCATGTGTGCTGTGTTTCCCAAA
>DASXIG010000033.1:0-2103 GCA_036498105.1 Xanthobacteraceae bacterium
CTCCGCGGCGCCGGAAAGAAGCGGGTGCAGCTCCTTTGGAAACATCTCCTCCCAGTACGGGATGGTCTTGAGCCCGCGACGATCCGCATATTGCAGGCTGAAAATGACGCGGATGCCGACCTGCTCGTAGGCCTGCATGACCGCGTCGAGGTGCCGGTCCTCGAACGGATAGAGCGTCAGCATGTCCTGGATGGTAGTGATGCCGGAGCGCAGGCATTCCAATCCGCCGAGAAGCGTGCGCGCGTAAACCTCCTCCACCGAGCGCGGCGGATACTGGGGCGGCAGCGCGTAGAGCCGCCAGCTTTCGAGCGGCACTTCCTCCAGCGTGCCTTTGGCGAGCACATCATGGGAGTGGTAATGCGCGTTGACGAAGCCCGGGAGCACGAGATGCCCGCGCGCATCGATCTCCTCGATCGGGGCGCCGGCGGGCGGCGCAAAGCTTTGTGCGATGCCGGCGATCTCACCGCCGGCAATCGCGATGTCAACTTCGGGCGGCGCGTGCCAGTCGCCATCGGGCAGGGTGGTGCGGCCGCCGCGGATCATCAGGGTGGTGCCGGCTGGAACGGGCTGCGCCGTCATTGGATCAGCATCCTCTCCTCGCGCGGGGGCAGGAAGCGCTCGTCGTAGATCTCCGATAGCTCCGGGACTCGCGGCAGCACAAACGCTTTGGCGACCTGGCTGATGTTCGCAGCAAGACGCTCGCGGTCGTAGGCGCCGATGCCTTCCTTGCGCGTTGTCGGAGTCACGATCTGGTGGCTTGCAAGCCAGGCCAGCCGCTCGGCCTCGATATCGAGCCTGGCGAGATTGTTGTGCTTGCCGAGGGACTGGGCGGCGGCCTTGGGATCGGCAATGGCCTCGCGCCACCCGCGCACCGCGGCACGCACAAAGGCTTTGACCGCGTCCGGATTCGCCTGGAGGAAGGCAGGATTGGCCAGGATGGCATTGCCGTACACGTCGAGACCATGGTCGGCGTAGTAGATGATGGCGACATCCTCGACCGCAACGCCGTTCGCTTTCAGGTTCAAGACGACAGTGGAATCGAACCCGGTCACGGCGTCCACCTGCTTCGTCAGCAGCATGCTGTCGCGCAGTTGCGGGCTGAACTGACGGACCTCGATGCGGCTGAGATCGAGCCCCGCGATGCTGGCAAGAGCGGGAAACATGCGCGAGGCAGCATCGGCGGGGCCTTGGCCCAGTATACGGCCGTGCAGATCGGTGAGCCTGGCAATGCCGCTCGTCTTGAGCGAGATGACGGACTGCGGAGAGCGGTTGTGCAGGATGAAGACCGCCTTGGGCGTGATCTCGGGACGGCGGGAGGCGAACTCGATGAGCGTGGAGATATCGCCGACACCGATCTCGGAGGCTTGGCTGGCCGTGCGGGTGATCGCATCGGCCGAGCCCTTCGACGGTTCGAGGGCCACATCGAGCCCAAGCTCGCGGAAATATCCACGCTCCAGCGCGTGGTAGAAGCCGGCGGCGCCGCCGTCGGCCGCAAAGTTCAGCACCACGCCCACTCTGGTCAGAGGCTGTGCGCCAGCGCCCGCCGCATGAACCAGCAGCAGTAGCAAAACACGGAACCAGCGCATGACGGCATTCATCGAACGTGCATGCTCCCACTCGGAGTGAGTATAGCTGCTTTCAGTCGCGCAGTGGGAAGCAAGCCCCGTGCCTACGCGTTGACAAAGGGCGAGGCATGCCTCGCCCCTACGGATAGGGCACGATTTGCAGGGGCGGGTTTCAAACCCGTCCCTAGAGAGCCTTCACCAGCACCGAGACAAAAAACCCGTCGGTCTGCGTGCGGCGCGGCGTCATCAGCAGGCCCTCG
Organism: Xanthobacteraceae bacterium; assembly: GCA_036498105.1. Lineage (GTDB taxonomy): Bacteria > Pseudomonadota > Alphaproteobacteria > Rhizobiales > Xanthobacteraceae > VAZQ01. Next base: position 1,826 of record DASXIG010000033.1, read on the forward strand.
GGCGAGCGCTGGACGGCTTCAAGAAAGAACGACGCGCGCTCGCCAAGGGCATCGGCGACTTGCTCCGGCACATTCGCTGCAAAGTCCGGCTGGCGCGCGAGGAACGCGCACACCTGATCCTGGTTCTCTTCCACGAGCAGCGAGCACGTGACGTAGGCGATACGGCCACCGGGCTTCACGAGCGCCGCGCCGCGGTCGAGCAACTCGCTCTGCTCCTTGAGCCGCAGCTCCAGCGCGCCCGGCCGCACCCGCCACTTGGCATCGGGATTGCGCCGCCA
>DASXIG010000034.1:0-3280 GCA_036498105.1 Xanthobacteraceae bacterium
CTCCGCAGACCCAGGCTCGCCCGGCATGCCGCCGGTGATACTTCGGTCGGGCGATGTCGTGAATACGATCGTCGACGTGGCAATCGAATTCGACGTTGATTTCATCGGCATGCCCACGGCAGGACATCGCAACATCCTCGACATCCTGCGCGGCAGCACGACCGAGCGCGTGATCCGGCACGCGCCCTGTCCGGTCATAGCGGTCCCTGCGACATAGCCCCGCTCGCATGAGCCATCGTTACAGGGCGGCGGCAGTGGCCATGTGGGGCGCCTGAATGGATATTCCGATCAAGGCAGGCTCCCCGCAGGGCGAGATTGCGCCAGATGCCCGCAAGATCACGTCCAAATCAAGCTTGGCACTGAGTAATCTGAGAGCGTTTGTCATCCTTCTTGTCGTGGCGTTTCACTCGGTGCTTGCCTATCTGGGCTCACAGCCCGCAACGCCGCCGTCATTCGACAGTCCCCCCTACTGGTGGAGAGCAGTTCCGATCATTGATCGCGAGCGCTGGTTCGGCTTCGACCTGTTCTCCGCATTCACATACCTCTTTCTGATGCAGTTGATGTTTTTTCTTTCCGGTCTGTTCGTGTGGCCGAGCCTCATGCGCAAGCGAGAGAGACTCTTTCTTCACGACCGCCTTCTGCGCCTCGGTGTGCCGTTTTTGCTGGGTACCTTTCTGCTTATGCCGGTCGCGCTCTATCCGGTATATCGCTTCACCGCCGTTGACCCGAGCTTGTCGGCTTTCCAGGCCCATTGGATGGCGTTGCCGTTCTGGCCATCCGGACCGCTATGGTTCTTGTGGTACTTGTTGGGTCTTAACGTCGCAGCTGCTTTGCTCCACTGGCTTGCTCCGGGTCTGAGCAAGTCGCTCGGGAGCGTATCAGCCGGATTCAGCGACTATCCCGGGCGGTATTTCTTCGCGCTCACGGCAGTCTCGGCACTGGCTTATATCCCGTCCGCCACCGCGTTTGAGCCTTGGGACTGGATGCAGTTCGGCCCGTTCGCTTTTCAGCCCAGCTTTGCGTTGCTTTACGCCGTCTACTTCTTCGCCGGTGTCGGCGTTGGCGCCTCCGGTCTCGATCACGGTTTGCTGCGGCCGGACGGCACGCTGCCGCACCGCTGGCCGCTTTGGGCAGGCGGCACCCTTGCCGGATTCCTGCTCTGGATCATTCCCACTGCGCTGATGGTGCATGCGCAAGTTGCCGACGTGCCGGGTCTGCCGGTTGTCGCCGGGATCGGCGTCGCGCTATGCTCCGCAAGCGCAAGTCTGGGCGGGATGGCGATATCCTTGCGTTTCGCCGCGAAGCGCTGGCCGGTCATCGACAGCCTGTCGCAGAATTCCTACGGGATTTATCTGGTCCATTATCTCTTCATAACCTGGCTGCAATATATCCTGTTGCGTGCCCCGTTTGTCGCCACAGCAAAGGCTGCAATCGTATTCACAGGTACGCTGATGCTGAGCTGGGGCGCCAGCATCGCCGTCTGTCGCGTGCCGCTCGGTTCTCGACTGGTGGGAGCAGGTCGCTGACAGCGCCGGGCACTGCGATGAGCATGCGAGCTGAGCTTCTCCTTTTATGCCTGCGTTATCTCAAGAGACGTCACGCCCGCAACGCGATCGCGCTTCCGGCCGTTCGGCGGCGACTGAAGCTCATTGAACGCATTGTTCCTTTTCCTCCCGCCGGCACGCGAACTGAACCGATCGATGCGGCCGGGATCAATGCCCTTCACATCGCTGTTCCGCAATCGCGCACCGATCACTGCCTTCTTTATTTCCACGGCGGCGGCTATGTGGTCGGGACGGCCTCGCTTTACCGCGACTTCCTGTGGCGCATCGCCGCCTCCGCCCGCGCCTGCGTGTTGTATTTCGATTACCGGCTCGCGCCCGAGCATCCATTTCCGGCGGCGGTGGATGATTCCCTGAGGGCGTATCGTTGGCTGGCCGATCGTTTGGATCATCGGCGAATTGCGTTCGTGGGGGATTCGGCAGGGGGCGGGCTGGCGCTCGCGACGGCGCACAAGCTGCGCGATCAAGGCTTGGCTCTGCCGGGAGCTGTCGTGGCGCTTTCGCCGTGGACCGATCTCGCGCTCACCGGATCGTCGTTGCACGCAAACGCGGTGGCCGACCCCATGATGAACGCGAGCGGGTTGCCGTCGCTGGTGGACCATTATCTCGCGGGTGCCGACCCGCGTCATCCCTACGCCTCTCCGCTCTACGGCGATGCGTCGGGGCTGCCGCCTGCGCTCATTCAGGTCGGCAGTGATGAAATCTTGCGCGACGACGCGGTGCGGATGGCCGAGAAGCTCAATGCGGCGGGGTGCGATGCAGAAATAGAAGTGTGGCCGCGGATGCCCCACACCTGGCAGCTCTATGCGCGCATCATTCCGGAAGGGCGCGACGCCATAGCGCGCATCGGCGCGTTTCTGCATCGCAAGCTCTAGTGTGGCGGTTCAGAAGTCCGCATCATTCTTGCGGCACGTTCGGTTGCGGACTTCTGAACCAAAGCCACACTAGAATCATAGGTTTGCTAGTGTCCTTCGATTCCGAAATTCGCAAAAGGGCTTGCCGCACGATGAAACGAATTTCGGAATCGGGACACTAGCCATCCCTGCTGCATTCGGAGCATGCTCGCAAAAGCATGCAGTCCGTCCTAAAATCTTCGACAGGAGGACGGTCTTCGGTTCGACCAGGGAGGAAAGCAATGCTGACGCGACGCGACACGGTGCTCGGCGCAATGTGTGTTGGAGGCATTATGCGAACAAAGGCGAGTCTCGCCAAAGCGGCCCAGCCGAGCACGGCCGTGAGTTTCGAGGTGCCGGACAATGCCTGTGACTGTCACACCCACATTCATGGCGACCCGCAAACGTTCCCGTTCTTCGCAGGGCGCGTCTACACGCCGGAGATGGCCCTCCCGGAAGAGATGGCCGAGCTCCATGGCGCGCTGCACATCAAGCGCGTGGTCATTGTCACGCCGAGCGTGTATGGCACCGACAATTCCGCCACGCTCTACGGCATGAAGGCACGCGGGGCAGACGCCCGCGGCGTGGCGGTGATCGATGACAAGACTCCCGACGCCGATCTCGACGCCATGGACAAGGCGGGCATGCGCGGCATCCGCCTCAATCTCGCGACCGGCGGGACCAATGACCCCGCCGTTGCGCGTCAGCGTTTTCAGGCCGCTCTGCCCCGGATGGCTAGCCGCAACTGGCACATTCAGATCTATACCAATCTCGCGGTCATCTCCGGCATCAAGGATCAGGTACTGAACTCGCCGGTGCCGGTCG
>DASXIG010000035.1:0-3622 GCA_036498105.1 Xanthobacteraceae bacterium
ATGTTCTCGGCGAACCACTTGCGCCACTCCGCGGTCTTCGCCGCGCGCAGCTTGTGATCGATGATGATGGCCTGCTTGCTCCATTGATCGGGGGTCGTGAACACGCCGGGAAGCCTGGCCACGGCCGGATCGAGCTTCGCATCGGCGACCACGGGGCTGCCTTTCTTGAACTTCGCGATCTCCGCCTGCACCTGTGGGTCGAGCGTGATGTTGATGAACTTGTAGGCGAGATCCGCTTTCTTCGATCCCTTCATGATGGCGACCGTATCGATGCCGAGGACGGCGCCTTCTTTCGGGATCACGAGCTCGATCGGCACCCCCTCCCCTGCCATGTAGTGCGCGTTCATGGACAGGATCACCTGGACCGGCGTCTCGCCGTTGGCGATGAGCTGCTGGCTGTTGGCGTCATTGGTGTAGAATGCCTTGAAGCTCGGCTTGAGCTCCTTGAGCCTGGCCTGGCCCTTCTCCCAACGAGCAGCATCGCCGCCCGAGAGCATCGCTGCCACAGCGATGAGATGGCTCGGGTCGAAATCGGGGGCGGCGAGCTTGCCCTTGATCTCGGGCTTCCAGAGATCGGCCCAGCTCTCGAACGCCACGCCTTTAAGAAGGTCGGGCCGATATCCGATGGTATAAACATAGGCCCAGGTGCCGATGTGATAGGGACTTATCCTGGCCTGCTCGACCAGGTTCTTTGCATTCAGCACCTTGCCGAGATCGAGCTCCTCATAGAGGCCGTCGTTGGCGTACAGCCAGCCCACATGCGACGTGGTGAAGGTGATGTCGCTTTCCGGATTGCCCTTGGCGAGCTTCTCCTTGTTCAGCCGATCGATCGTGCCGCCGGTGATGTACTCGACCGGCACACCGGTTTCGGCGCTGAACTTCTTGCCGATGATCCCGGCGACCATGTCGCGCCAGCTGCCGCCCCAGACGCTTACGACGAGCTTATCCTGTGCTTGGGCCACGGCCGGCGCCAGCAACAGAGCCAACGCACCGAGTGCCATGCAAATCCGTTTCATGCTCCTGCCCGTCGGTTTTGCCGTGACGATCTGCGCGATGGCCCACTTTTGCAAGAGCGCCTTTGCAATCGCCTCTCTTGCAAGGGCAAGACTCATGCCCTTCCACATCTGGCTTGCAATTATTCGGCAAGATCGCCGACGTTGTCCAGCAGCGCTACCCCCCCCGCACGGCCGGGTTTGAAAGCCGCCCCTACATGAGCGCAGGGTCGCAGCAAAAGTCATGACCGAGGAGTGCGTGCCATGAAACCGCAAATGCGGGCCGGCAACCGGCCAGAGGCGCAGGAGCTCGGCAATGTCGCCGAGGCCTACCTTGCTCTGCTGGCCGAGCGCGGCGTCGATTATTTGTTCGGCAATGCGGGGACCGACTTTGCCCCGCTGATCGAGGCCTATGCGCGCGCCGCGCAGACCGGCGTTGCCGTTCCGCGCCCGATCCTCGCAACCCACGAAAATCTCGCCGTAGCCATGGCGCACGGCTACGCCATGGTGTCACGGCGTATTCCGGCGGTGATGGCCCATGTCAGCGTCGGCACCGCCAACATGGTCTGCGCGGCCATGAACGCGGCGCGCGAGAACGTTGCCATTCTGCTCACGGCAGGCCGGTCGCCCCTGACCGAAACCGGCTTGTTGGGATCGCGCGACGGCTACATCCATTGGGCGCAGGAAATGTACGATCAGGCCGGCATGCTCCGCGAGATCGTGAAATGGGACTATGAGCTTCGCAATGCCGAGCAGCTCTCGACCGTGGTCGATCGCGCGCTGGCGATTGCGGCGAGCGAGCCACGCGGCCCCGTTTACCTTTCGCTGCCGCGCGAGGTTATCGCCGCGTCGGCTTCGGGCTACGATCGTGCCTCCGCCTCACAGTTCAGTCCAGCGGCCCCGCCATCGCCTGATGCCGCGGCGATCGGTCAGGCTGCGGAGATTCTCAGCAAGGCCAAGCGTCCCCTGGTCGTGACCGCGAACGCGGGCAGAGATCCGGCGGCATTCCACGCGCTCGCGGAGTTCGGCGAGCGCTTTGCGATCCCGGTGGTTCAGCATCGGCCGCGCTACTTTTCACTGCCGTCCTCACACCCCATGAATCTCGGTTTCGACCCGGCGCGCCTGGTGCCGAAAGCAGACGCAATCCTGGTCATCGAGAGCGATGTGCCCTGGCTTCCCAGCCGGACGGCGCCCGAACGCAGCTGCAAGGTCGTCCACTGCGGCCTCGATCCGTTGTTCACGCGCTATCCAATTCGCGGCTTTCCCTGTGACGTGGCCATCACCGCAACCGCTCGCGCGACCCTCTCGGCGCTGACTGCAGCGCTCGACGGCAAAGCCGATCCCGAATCGATCGCTTCGCGCCGGCGCTGGATCGATGATGGACGGTCAAAACTGACTGCCGGATGGAAGGCGTCGGTCGATGCGGCCGCGCGCAAGAGTCCACCCGATCCGGTGTGGGTGAGCCATTGCATCGATCGCGCCAAGGAACCGCATTGCATCGTGATCAACGAGTACACGCTCTTCCCCGAGCACTGCCGGTTCGACTCACCCGATCTCTATTTCGGCTCGAGCTCTGCGTCGGGGCTCGGCTGGGGCGCGGGCGCAGCGCTGGGGGCCAAGCTCGCGCGCCCCGACAGTCCCATCATCGCTGTTCTCGGCGACGGCGCCTACATGTTCAGCAACCCTGCCGCTGCCCACCATGCCTCGGCACTGCACGAGCTGCCGGTTCTTTTCGTGGTCATGAACAATGGCATGTGGGGCGCGGTCGAGCGCAGCACGCGCGCCATGTATCCGAGGGGGCTCGCAGTCAAGAGCAACGATCTTCCCTTCGTCCATCTGCGCAAGCTGCCGGCATTCGAGCAGATCTGCGCGGCAGCCGGCGGCCACGGCGAGCGGGTAGAGGATCCGTCAGCGTTGCCGGACGCGCTCGAACGCGCGCTCTCGGTCGTTAAGAACGAGCGCCGTCAGGCGCTTCTGAATGTCATCTGCGGCCCGGGAGGAACGGCGTAATGCTTGCGCGGCAGCTCAGGCGGAGTGGAATGGCTCGCTCGCGGTCGCAAAAACGCCCCATTGGTTAGCTGAACTTGCTGCGGGCTCGGGGGAGCTCAAAGTCTAAGTCTGTAATCTGACAAATACGCTCTTCCGCACCTCCTGCGCTCGAATAAGCGAGCACGGTGCAAGTTGCCGACGTGTATCAGTGGGGGCGGCAAATGCTGAAGCGGAATAGTAAAGCTGCTTTTGACGAAGGTGGCGCGGAAGCTCTGGCGCGTCTGCGCGAGCAGGACGACAGGTTCTGCCAGGTGTTACGGGCGGCCATTCAAAATGGCTCCGAGAACTGCCCGACTGGGGTTAGCACGACGCCATGCACCCAGCGTCCGATCCTGAACTATACCCGGCCGGACGGCTGAGAGACTATTGCCGGGGCCTAGAGCGGTCGGGCCGCCTATGTCATCACCTCTTTGGCGGTGATCACATACTTGAAATTGTCCGGGTCGAGACTGTCGAGCCGCGTGCCGGCAATCTCGGCCTGCGGATACATGAGAAATTCGACCGGGGCGCCCTTCGAGCCCGGCAACGCCACGTCGTGTGCCACGTTGTAGGCGAGCCAATTCGTCTCCCAGGCGCCGAAT
>DASXIG010000036.1:0-10003 GCA_036498105.1 Xanthobacteraceae bacterium
CGCGCTCGGGATCGCCGCCTCGAGCGCGGCCGGACTATTCGCCTTCGTGAATGGAGGCGCCGACATCAAGCGTCTCCACGCCGGCCATGCCGCGCGCGAGGGCTTGCAGGCGGCACTCCTTGCGGAGCAGGGGATCGGAGGTCCCCCCGGTGTCATCGAGGCGCGCGACGGGTTCCTGCAGGCGTTTGCGTTCGGCCGCGACCGCAAGCCGCGCGCGATCGTGCTGCCGCCCAAGGTGCCGTTCGGCATCACTGATTGCTACATCAAGCCTTATCCTTGCTGTCGGCATCTTCAGCCGGCCGTGGAGGCACTCATCGGCATCCTGCGCGACGAAGACATCGCGGCAGGTGAAGTCGAGCGCATCGATGTCGCCACCTATCGCATTGCCGCCGAGCACGCCGAGACCGGCTGGGACGATTTCGCGAGCGCGCAGCTGAGCTTTCCGTACCTGCTCGGGGTCGCGCTCAAATTCCGCGCCATCAAGCTCGAGCATTTCGATGCGGCGGTCCGCCGCGATCCGGAATTTGCAGCGATCGCCCGCAAGGTCGGCGTCTCGGTCCCGCCCGATGTCGATCGGCTCTATCCGCAGCTGCGGCCGGCGCGAGTGACGGTAACGACTGCGCGCGGCACTTTCACGCGGCAAGCGGATGAGGCGCTGGGCTCGCGCATCGTGCCGCTCGACGATGCCGGGGTACGAGCAAAGTTTGTGGGTCTCGTCGGTCGGGTCTTCGGCGGGAATGCTGCCGATGCGCTGGCGAGCCGGCTGTGGTCGATCGAGGAGAGCGGGGACGTCGCGCCGCTGATCGAGACGATGGCGAAGTAATTTCGGAATCGGGACACCAGTGTGGCGGTTCAGAAGTCCGCATCATTCTTGGGGCGAGTCCGAAATACGGACTTCCGAACCAAAGCCACACTGGGACCAAAGGTTTGCTAGTGTCCTTCGATTCCGAAATTCGTAAATGAGCTTGCCGCATGATGAAACGAATTTCGGAATCGGGACACTAGGAGGCCGAGAGAGCGGCCGCATGAGCCGAAAAACGGAAACGCTCGCAAAGATCGGTCTGTTTCGGTCCCTTCCACCCGAAAAAGTAGACCTGCTCGATACCCAATGCTTCTGGCATCGCGCCCCGGCCAATCAATGGATCATCGATTATCAGGACACGAACAACGATGTTTTTTTCGTCATCAGCGGGACGTTGCGGGTCAAGATTCAATCCGTCTCCGGCCGGGAGGTCTTGTTGCGGGAGATCAACGCCGGGGATTTCTTCGGCGAGATCGCAGCGATCGACAAGAAACCGCGCTCGGCCGGCATACTTGCCGTAACCGATGTCAGCTACGCCCGGATGCCGGCGTCGGTTTTCCTCACCGCCGTCCACAGCTCTCGCGACGTTTGCGATCAGCTGCTCGAGCGCTTGGCCGGGTACGTGCGCAGCATGTCCAACCGGGTGAATGAGTTCAGCACGCTTGATGCGCGCCATCGCATCTATTCCGAGCTGCTGCGGCTTTCGCGTCCCGATGCGGCCAAGCCGACGCAAGCCGTGGTCTCGCCTCCGCCCGTGCACGCGGATCTTGCCGCGCGCGTGAGCATAAGACGCGAGTCGGTTTCGCGGGAGCTCAAGGCGCTCGAGCGCGCCGGGCTGTTGGAGAAGCGCCGCGGTGCGATGGTCCTGACCGACACTGCGCGCTTGCGCAAGATGATCGCAGAAGCCTCCGAGGTTGAATAAACGATGCATCTCGTGCAGCCTCGCCGGCGCTAGCGCGCTTTTCGGTTTCCTGGAATCGAAAAGCGCTCCAGCATTTTGATTTGGTCGCATTTCTGCGGAAAACCGGGGTCCACTTTTCCTGAAAATGCTCCGCCGCAGCAGCCCGGCATCGAGGAGTTAGAGTGCGCGTACAATTCTGGGGGACCCGAGGGTCGATCGCCACGCCCGGACCGAGCACAACGCGCTACGGCGGGAACACGGCGTGCGTCGAGGTCCGTTCGGCACGCGGAACCCTCATTGTCCTGGATTGTGGGACCGGAGCTCACCCCCTCGGCCAGATGCTGATCACGGCGGGCACGTCCGGCTTGCATGGGCATGTGCTGATCAGCCACACCCATTGGGATCACATCCAGGGCATCCCGTTTTTTGCTCCGCTGTTTGCCCCCGGGGGCAAGTGGGACGTGTACGGCCCCAAGGGACTCGGCCAGTCCCTGCGCGAGACGCTCGCCGGGCAGATGCAATACACCTATTTTCCCGTCACCCTCGATCAGTTCGAAGCCACGGTCCGCTATCACGACCTGGTCGAAGGCGGTTTCGTCATCGACGATGTCAAAATTTCCACGCAGTACCTGAACCACTCCGCGCTGACTTTCGGCTATCGGTTGGAAGCGGACGGCATCACGGTCGTATACTGCTGCGACCACGAACCCTATTCGCGCAAGCTCGCCGGCGGAGAAGGCGAGATTACCGGCCAGGATCTGCGCCATCTCGAATTTATTAGAGGCGCTGACCTTCTCATCCATGACGCGCAGTACACGGCCGACGAATACCCGGACAAGGTGGGCTGGGGTCACAGCCCGGTGGAGTACGCGGTACGGCTCAGTCAAGAGGCCGGCGTCAAGCGGCTTGCGCTCACGCACCACGATTCGCTCAGGGACGACGACGCCGTCGACCGGCTGGTTGAAAGCGCCAGGGCAAATTTGAGCGGCCGCGGATCCTCGCTCGAGATCTTCGCCGCGGCGGAAGGACAGGCCATAAAGCTTGATCACCCGGCCGGCGCGTCCCGCGGTCATCCGGACCGGCAGTTTACCGCCACGGCCGCGGTGGAGCCGGAGCTGGTGGAACGTTCCGTGCTCCTCCATGTCGCTGATCCCGCAACCGCGGCCGCACTGTCGAATGCGATTCGCGCCGAGGGCCTTCGCCCGCAGTTTATTTCGAACATCCATGACCTGGAGCGCCTGATCTCGGACCATCGGCCGGCGCTCGCAGTGATCGAGCATGACCCGCCCCGTGTGGATGGCATGGCCATGGCTCAAGCCCTACGCCAGGCGGAAGGGCAGGAATCCGATCTGCCGGTAGTCATCGTTGCCGCCAAGGAGGATGCAGCCGCCGGGAGTGCGGCAGGGGTGACGGATTGGCTGATCAAGCCATTTTCGGAAAGCTTCACGCGGACCAAGGTCCGGGCCTGGGTGTTGCGAACCGCTTGTCACTGGATGCGGGCGGCCGTCCCGGAGGACGAAGAGGAACGGCTGGCCTCGCTGCAGGCGCTGAAAATTCTCGACACCGGGCAGGAGGACAGGTTCGATCGCGTTACACGCCTTGCCGCGGCTCTGTTCAATGTTCCGGTCGCATTGGTCAGCCTCGTGGATGCGAACCGGCAATGGTTCAAGTCGCGGCACGGCCTCGATGCAACTGAGACTTCGCGCGACGCGTCCTTCTGCGCTCATGTGGTGTACGACCGCCAACCCATCATCGTCCCGGATACCTTCCAGGACTCGCGGTTCGCCGATAACCCGCTCGTGCTGGGTGAGCCACGGATCAGGTTCTATGCCGGCGCCCCGCTCATTCTCCAGAACGGAAGCTGCGTCGGCTCGTTGTGCCTCATCGACACGCGGCCGCGTTTCATGGGCGAATCGGACCTCGCACGCCTGCATGATTTGACCGAGTTGGCTGTGCAGGAGCTCGAGCGCGGATAAGGCATCGCCGCACGGCGCACACCGCGTCCCTTGCCGATCGAGCGCATGGCAGAATGCTTCAGCGCCAGTCCCCGAGCACCGCTCCCACCAAGGCGAGCGCGGCGACCGCGGCCGTATCGGCACGCAGGATACGGGGCCCAAGCGACAGCCGGACCGTGTTGGGCAAGGCGGTCAGCATGCGGCGCTCCTCGGGCGCGAACCCGCCTTCAGGACCAATCAGCACCGCAAGCGGAATCGCTTTGGCCGCGTGAGTGGGTCGCATCACGGCGAGTGCCGCAACGGGGTCCCGGACCTCGGCATCCTCATCGCAGAACACCAGAAGCCGGTCGGGCTGGCGCTCCGCGATCATGCGCTCGAAGCTCAGCGGCGCGCCGATCTCCGGCAGGGTCAATATGCCGCACTGTTGGGCCGCCTCGATTGCATTTGCGCGCATGCGCGCGAGATTGACCCGGCTCACCTGGACGTGGCGCGTGATGATGGGCTGCAGGCGAGAGGCCCCCATCTCCACCGCTTTTTGCGTCATGTAGTCGAGGCGGGCGTGCTTGAGGGGGGCAAACAGATAATGCAGGTCGAGCGCCATGCTTTGCTCACGGCTGCGCGCATCGATATTCAGCATAAGGACGCGCTTTCCGGCAGCCGCGAGGAGTGCCCGCCATTCGCCGTCCCGCCCATTGAAGACGAGCACGGGATCTCCGGCCTTGAGCCGAAGGACATTTGCAATATGGTTTGCCTGCCCGGAATCCAGCGTGACGTTTACGCCCTCCTGCAGGGGAACATCGACGTAAAGGCGAGGCGTGCGGAAGTCGTACCGGAGCATGGCTGCTAGCGTTTTATTGCTTTCCCGCTGTCCGATTCCTGACAATTTGCCGTGTTATCGCCGGAATCAAAATGCTGTTAATATCTGGGCCGCAGCATCGGCAATGATCGAATCGCCGGCCCGGGGGAAATTCATGGCGCTCAGCCGGGTTCTGCCGCACGCCGTTGTGCTCGCGCTGGTCTCGTTCGGGCCGGCGCATGCGCAGTTCGGCGGCATGCCCGGAATGCCCGGCGCGCCGGGGGGGATGCCGGGAATGCCTGGCATGCCTGGCCCAGCCACGCCGGGCGGACAGGGGCTGTCCGGGTTCAGTGCGCCACAGCAGCAGCCGCCTCCTGTTTGCCAGCAGATCCTCACCTACCGCGACGAGACCGCAAAGCACGGGCAGGCACTTCAGGCCGCCATGAGCTCTAAGCAGAAGCCGACCCCCGACGAGGCCTGCAAGCTGTTCAAGGCCTTCGTCGGCGCCGAGACGAAATTCATGAAGGCGCTGGAGCAGAACATGGCGACCTGCGGGGTTCCGGCCGACGTGATCAAGCAGGTCAAGCTCGGGCATAGCAAAGCTTCCGAGACCCAAAAGCATATTTGCGACGCGGCGGCGCAAGGCGCGCGTCCGGCCGCACCGAGCCTGAGCGACGCGCTCGGCGCCACTCCCACCGTGCCTGACGCCTCCAGCGCGCGCGGGCAGGGGACCTTCGATACGCTGGTAGGAAGCCCACTGGCGCGATGATCGGCGACGCAGGTCGCGTCGCGGACGCGGCCGGCAACTGGGTCGATGGCATCGCCCCGGGCTGGACACGCCCTTATCTTCGTCTTGCCCGGCTCGATCGCCCGATCGGCTCCTGGCTCCTCCTGATTCCCTGCTGGTGGTCAACCGGCCTCGCCGCCGTGCGCGCCGGCACGCAGGTCAATGTCTGGCACCTCGTTCTCTTCCTTGTTGGTGCCTTTGCCATGCGCGGCGCCGGCTGCACCTGGAACGACATCGTCGATCGCGATCTCGACGCGCGTGTCGAGCGCACACGCTCGCGACCCATCCCATCGGGACAGGTTACGGTCCGAGGAGCGGCGGCGTTTCTGGTGCTGCAAGCCCTCGTCGGCCTGGCGGTGCTGCTGCAGTTCAACAGCTTCACGCGCTGGGTCGGGCTCGCCTCGCTTGTCGTCGTCGCGATCTATCCCTTCATGAAGCGCATCACGTATTGGCCGCAGATCGTGCTCGGGCTTGCGTTCTCCTGGGGCGCCCTGATGGGCTGGCCTGCAACATTCGCGCGCCTCGAGCTACCGGCGTTCCTGCTGTATGCCGGGGCAATTTCTTGGGTCATCGGCTACGACACGATCTACGCCCATCAGGACCGCGAGGACGACGCCCTGATCGGCATCAAGTCGACGGCGCGCCTTTTCGGCGCGCGCACCAAGCCCATGCTCCTCGTCTTCTACGGGCTGGCGGTGATGTTGATCGGGCTGGCGGAATGGAGCGCAGGCGCAGGCCTCATCGCCGCCCTCGGGCTGGCAGCGTTTGCGGTGCATCTCGCCCGCCAGATCGCTCGTCTGCGGATCGACGATCCCGATGTCTGCCTTGCCGTATTCAAGTCGAATCGCGACGCGGGGCTCGTTCTCTTCGTCGCGTTGGTGCTCCAGGCATTTTTTAGTTCCGGGCGATGATCTCGCGCTCGCCCATGTGGATCTCCACCGTTCGTGACAACGAACCGCGCCCGCGCCGCAGCGGCATGGAAGCGCGCCGCCCCCGCATGGAGCTGCGTCGTCGCCGACGCGCGACAGGGCTCCCGACCGGCACCGCCCCGATGCGTGTGAACGGCTCGCGCAAGTGTCCATTGGATTGCGCAACCAGGAGGGTCACGCCGAGGGCTCGGCCCCAGGACTGCCAGTCCGCAACAATGTCCCTGGTGCTCGAGGCGCGGCACAGCGTGAGCGACAATGCCGGATCATGATGCTCGAGTACGACTGCGATCGCAGCTGCTGACGAAGCTGTTGCCGGCTGCATTCGCAGCGCCACTCCGCGGTAGGCGCTCACCGGCAAGGCGATGGCCATCTTGATGCCGGCCAATGCCCGGCGCATCACTACACCCTCACGGTGGAGCTCGACGTGACGCACCTTCTCGTCGGCCGCCTCGTCCGCTTCCGCGAAGCGCAGCGGCAGCGTAAAGGGGTCGAGCCGTTCGATACGGCTCGACCCCGCCGCCCTCTCGGTTGTCGCTTGACGCCTCAAGGCTTATCTCCCCACCGGGTAGACCCCGGTCTTATTTGATCCCGCCGGAGTTTTCCCCGATCCGTTGCCGCGAGAATGCCCCCAAGTCGTCGGAATCCGCTTAAGGTTCCTGGTTAACCCGCGGTAGCGGATGCGCGAGCGTGACTCATGCTTGACGGGAGGTTGCCGGCTTGTCTCAAGACTGCCTCGGAATTTCATGAACACAATCGCTGGCTTTCATTTCAATGTCCTCGCTTCTTGATGTTTCTGCGCTGACCGGCCTTGCCGAGCGTCTCGTCTCGGCGGCTCGGCGCGCCGGCGCGGATGCGGCCGACGCGGTCGCGGTGCGATCGGCCTCGCTCGGCGTCGAGGTGCGCGATGGCGCCGTCGAAGAATCCGAACGCTCCGAGGGAGACGATCTGGGGCTGCGGGTACTGGTGGGACGGCGGCAGGCCGTGGTATCGACCAACGACATCGAAGCCGACGTATCCCAGCTTGCCGGCCGCGCCCTCGCCATGGCGCGCGCGGCGCCTGAAGACCCGTTCGCGGGGCTTGCCGATCCTGGATTGCTGGCACGCGAAATTCCGGATCTCGATCTGCTCGATGCAGACCTTCCGACTGTCTCGACGTTGGAAGCGCGCGCCAGCCGCGCGGAAGCCGCAGCGCTTGAGGTTGAGGGCGTAAGCAAGTCCGGGGGCGCTTCCGCATCGGCAGGCATCGGCGGCATGGTGCTGGTGACGAGCGGCGGCTTTTGCGGCTCCTATCTCAGCTCGGGTCAGAGCATCTCCATGACAGCGATTGCCGGCGACGGCACCGAGATGGAGCGCGACTACGATTATTCCAGCGCGCTGCATGGCGCTGATCTCGAAGCTCCGGAGAAGGTCGGGCGCAACGCGGGAGAGCGCACGGTCGCGCGGCTCAATCCGCATAAAGTGGAAACGAAACGCGTGCCTGTCGTATTCGATCGTCGGGTGGCGGGTTCGCTCGTCGGCCATCTGGCCGGTGCCATCAACGGCGCGGCGGTCGCGCGCAAGACATCCTTTCTCAGGGACAAGATGGGCGAGCAGCTCTTCAGGCCGGGCATTCGCGTCGTTGATGACCCGTTGCGCCCGCGCGGCTTGCGCTCCCGCCCGTTCGACGCCGAAGGCGTTACCGGCAAGGCGCGGGCCATGGTGGAAGATGGCGTGCTCGCGTCCTGGTTTCTCGACTGCGCAACCGCGCGCGAGCTCGGCTTGGCAACCACCGGCCACGCTCAGCGGGGCGTATCGTCTACCCCGTCGCCCGGAGCGACAAATCTTTATCTTTCGCCGGGCTCCGATTCTCCCGATGCTCTGATGGCCGGCCTTGCCGAGGGCTTCTACGTCACCAGCCTCATCGGCATGGGGATAAACCAGGTGACCGGCGACTACAGCCGCGGTGCATCGGGCTTCTGGATCGAGAACGGCAGGCGCAGCTTCCCCGTGAGCGAGGTGACGATTGCCGGCAATCTGCTCGACATCTTCCGCGTGCTTCTCCCGGCCAACGATCTCGAGTTTCGCTTCGGCATCGACGCGCCGACGGTGCGCGTGGAGGGTCTCACGGTTGCCGGTCGGTAAATCTGCGCCTGATCTTGCAAACGTGCGTGAGCGCCTCGCCGGGGCCGTGCGGGAAGCCGGTGCGCTGGCGCTTACCACGTTCCGCGGTGCGCTCAAGAGCTGGCTCAAGGGCAAGTCGTCGCCGGTCAGCGAAGCTGATATTGCCGTAGACACGCTGCTGCGCGAGCGGTTGCTCGCGATCCGCGATGTTGCTTGGCTGTCCGAAGAAACAGAGGATGATCCTGCCCGCCTGCAGCAGGCGGAGGCATGGGTGGTCGATCCGATCGATGGCACGCGGGCCTATCTCGCGGGGTCGCCGGACTGGGCGATCTCAGCTGCACTGGTGAGCGAAGGCCGGCCGGTTGTTGCTGCGCTCTATGCCCCCGTGCCCGACGAGCTGTTCCTCTCGATCGCCGGCCGGGGGGCTACGCTGAATGATGAGCGAATGCATGCCAGCCCCGGCGCCGAGATCGCGGGCGCAAGGGTCTCCGGATCAAAACAACGCCTCGACAGTCTTGCCGCATTGGAGCCGCGGATCGAGAGAATGGCGCGCGTCCCCTCGCTCGCGCTGCGCGTCGCCCGCGTGGCTACCGGCGCGCTCGATGCAACATTCACCGCGCCGAACAGCCATGACTGGGACCTTGCGGCGGCCGATCTTTTGCTGCACGAAGCGGGCGGAGCGCTAACCACATTGACCGGCGAATTGCTGATCTACAATCGGCCCGATCCGGTCCATGGCGCGTTGGTGGCGGCCGGCCGCCGCCGGCACGCGGTCTTGCTCGATCTCATTCGCGACCGGCTTGCGGCTTTTGCGTAATTTCGAGCGCTCGCAGTGGGGATCAAGAATACCATGGGCCAAAGCGAACAGCGCCAGTTGCTTCACCTCGTGTTCGGCGGGGAGCTTGCTGATTTGCGCACGCTCGAGTTCAGGGATCTCGACGATCTGGACGTGGTCGGAATTTATCCGAGCTACGCGACCGCCTATGCGGCCTGGAAAGCCAAGGCTCAGCAGACCGTCGATAACGCACACATGCGCTATTTCATAGTGCACATGCACCGCCTGCTCGACCCTCTCGCCGAGAAGGGTGCAGAGCGCTGACGGCTGCAGTCTGTCCGCGATGTCGTGGTCCAGACGGCTTTTTCGCTCGCCTGCATTTCAGGCCGGGGCAGCCGCGCTCGCAGCCGGGTATTTGCGGCTTGTCTGGAAGACCACCTCGTTCGTGACCGAGCCACCGGACATTTACGAAAGGGCTGCCCGCGACAGCCCTGTTATTCTGGCTTTTTGGCACGGCCAGCATTTCCTGATGCCATTCATCAGACGTCCCGAGGAGCATCGCGCAAAAGTGCTCATCTCGCGCCATCGCGACGGCGAGCTCAATGCGCTGGTCGCCGAACGGCTGGGGATTGAAACCATCCGCGGTTCCGGCAATCTCGGCGGCGCATTCGTCGGCAAGGGCGGCGTGAGCGCGTTCAAGGAAATGCTCGTTGCGCTGAAGGACGGCTACAACGTCGCGCTGACGGCGGACGTTCCCAAGGTTGCCCGCGTAACCGGGCTCGGAATCGTCAAGCTGGCGAGCGCATCGGGGCGGCCGATCTATCCCCTCGCAATCGCAACCCGGCGCCGCATCGAGCTCAAGACATGGGACCGCACCACGATCAATCTCCCGTTCACTTCCGGTGCAGCAGTGATCAGCGAGCCAGTCCGCGTGCCGGCCGATGCGAGTGCGGCCGCA
>DASXIG010000037.1:0-3796 GCA_036498105.1 Xanthobacteraceae bacterium
CGCGCGGGCCCCGTTCTCGCGGACAACATCCGCCGCTGCCTGACCGGCCGCGCGCCGCGGCCATTCCGACCGCAGCGCGACGCGATGTATCTCGTATCAACCGGCTAGCCCTACGCTGTCGGAACCCGCTATGGCGTGGTCTTCCAGGGGGCGTGGGTGTGGCACTGGAAGGATTGGATCGATCGGCGTTTCATGGGGAGATTCAACGAACTGCCGGAAATGGCTTCTGCGCGCGCAGATGCAGAGGGGAGGAGCGTTCTCGCCGACGATGCAGCCCTGCGCGAGATCTCCGCGTTCGCGATGCGCTGCGGCGGGTGCGGCGCGAAGGTCGGCGCCACCGTGCTCTCGCGCGCGCTGGCAATGATCGAGCCTGCGCCGCGCAAGGACGTGATTGCCGGCCTCGATGCTCCTGACGACGCCGCGCTCATCGATACCGGAGGCGAGCGGCTGTCGGTCCAGACTGTCGACTACTTTCGCGCCATGGTCGATGACCCGTTTTTGTTCGGGCAGATCGCAGCCAATCACGCGCTCGGCGATATCTACGCCATGGGTGGAGAGCCGCAGTCTGCGCTCGCGATTGCCACCGTGCCGTTCGGGCTCGAAGCCAAGGTCGAAGCCGATCTCTCGGCCATGCTCGTCGGCGCGAACAAAGTGCTGCGCGAAGCTGATTGTGCGTTGGTCGGCGGCCATACCAGCGAAGGCGCCGAGCTCGCGCTCGGATTTGCGGTCAATGGTCTCGTCCCTCGCGCGGCGGCGCTGTGCAAGAGCGGAGTGCGCCCGGGGGATGCGCTTATCCTGACGAAGCCGCTCGGCACCGGCACCCTGCTCGCCGCCGACATGCGAGGAAAAGCGCGGGCGCGCTGGCTGATGGTGGCCTACGCCCACATGCTGCAATCGAACCGCCGCGGCGCCGAGATCGTGCGGGAGCACGGGGCGCACGCAGCAACCGACGTTACCGGCTTCGGCCTCCTCGGCCACCTGGTCGAGATGGTGCGGGCGTCGGAGGTGGATGTGACGCTGGCGCTAGACCGCATCCCCGCGCTCGCGGGCGCCGCGGAAACGATTGCGCTTGGGATCTTCTCGTCGCTGCAGCCGCAGAACGTGCGGCTGCGCCGCGCTATCCGTAACTTCGAAGCGGCCACCGCGCACCCGCTGTTTCCCCTCTTGTTTGACCCGCAGACCGCCGGCGGGCTGTTAGCGGCCGTAGCGATGGAATGCGCCCACCACTGTGTGGCGGCATTGCGCTCTGCTGGCTACGCCGATGCAAGCGTCATCGGTGTCGTCTCGGAGCGTAGCCTCGCGCTCGAGCCGGTCGTGCTCGACCTCGACGGATCGATTTTTACCCCGCTCCTTGCCCGCGCGGGAGCACCAGCCGCGGACGTGATGGCTGCTGCACTGATCGAGCCGCATGCCGAGCCGGTTCTCTGATCTGCGGCGCATGCAGCTGCCGTTCGCGGCGGCCCTCGTCTTTGCCGGCCTGTGGGTGGTCGGCGCCATCGCGCCCGGGCCCGCTTTTGCGGGTTTCATTCTCATCGCTGCGGCTGCCCTGATCGAAGCGCAAACGCGTGAGGCACCATCCACGCTCGAGCGGGAACGGGTGAACCCGCCCTCTGCCGACGGGTATGCAGGGCTGCAGGGGGTGCTCGCTGGATTGCCCTATCCGGTCATCGCCATCAACCGCAGGGAGGAGGTCGTCGCGCTGAACAAAGAGGCCGGCGCGCTCGCGCCGGCGCTGCGTCGCGGCGAGTCTGTTTTGCTGGGTCTGCGCGCGCCTGAGGTGCTCGACGTGATGCGGCGCGCCCGTGCGAGCCGCAGCGCGGAGCGTGCCGAGCTCTTCGAGCGCGTGCCGGTCGAACGCTGGTACGAAGTCACGGCCGTCCCCATCGCGCCGGTTGAAGCCGCCGCTGCCGCGGATCTGGTGCTGCTCACGCTTCACGATCACACGCCCGTGCGGCGCGTCGAGCAAATGCGCGCGGACTTCGTGGCTAATGCGAGCCACGAGCTGCGCACCCCGCTCGCTACGCTCTCGGGCTTCATTGAGACCCTGCAAGGCCCGGCGCGCGAGGATGCGCCAGCGCGCGAGCGCTTTCTCAGCATCATGCACGCCCAGGCCGCTCGCATGGCGCGGCTGATCGACGACCTGCTTTCGCTGTCGCGGATTGAGCTCAAGGCGCATTTGCGCCCGGAGCACGAGGTCGACGTTGCCGTTATCGTGCGTCAGGTCAGTGAAAGCCTGCATGGTCTCGCCGAGGAGCGAACGGTCGAAATCGCGATCACCGGCTCCTCGGAACCGATGCTGGTGCTGGGAGAGCGCGATGAGCTCCTGCGCGTGTTCGAAAATCTGATCGAAAATGCGCTCAAATATGCCGCCTCCGGCAAGCGCGTGGAGATTGAGATCGCGCCTGTTGAGATTGCGGGCGGCAAACACGAAGCGCGCATTGCGGTAAGGGATCATGGTCCGGGTATCGCGGCCGAGCACCTGCCGCGGCTGACGGAGCGATTCTACCGCGTGGACGTCGCGGAAAGCAGGGCCCAGGGCGGCACCGGCCTGGGCCTCGCGCTGGTCAAGCACATACTCAATCGGCACGACGGAAAGCTGGCCATCGAGAGCGCGCCCGGGCGCGGCGCGACTTTTACGGTTCATCTGCCGTTGAACCCCGCCCCTACGCAACGGCAGGAGTAATGATAGGATGAGAATCATTCGCGCGCTTTATTGTTTTGCACTCAACCGCTTTCGAGTAGAACCAGACACGTGGCTCTCAGCGACCATACGGCCAAGGCGTTCAGCGTCGAGCTGCACGAGTTGGCCAACCTGACCGCCGAGATGGGCGGTCTGGCCGAGAAGCAGATCATGGACTCGCTCCAGGTGCTGGAACGCCAGGACCGCGAGCGCGGGCAGCGGATCATCGCGGCCGACAGCAGGATCGATGCGCTACAGCGCGAGATCGAGGACAAGGCGGTATTGACGATTGCGCGCCGGCAGCCGATGGCGGTCGATCTACGCGAGCTCGTCGGCGCCCTGCGGCTGAGCAACGACCTCGAACGGATCGGGGATCTCGCCAAGAACATCGCCAAGCGCGCGATGCTGCTGGAAGGGGGGCTGCACTCGGCGAGCGTGATCCGCGGCGTGCAGCACATGGGCGGCGTCGTGCTTGCGCAGCTCAAGCAGGTGCTCGACAGCTACGCGGGGCACGATCTCGAAAAGGCGCTTGCAGTATGGAAGGGCGACGAGGCGATCGACGCGCTCTGCATTTCCATATTCCGAGAGCTTCTGACCTATATGCTGGAAGACCCGCGTAATATCACGTCCTGCATCCATCTGATGTTCTGCGCCAAGAACATCGAGCGGATCGGCGATCACGCCACAAATATCGCCGAGACGGTGTATTATCTGGTCGAGGCTCGTCTCATTCCCGAAGCGCGGCGCAAGGGCGATGATACCGCGGCTCTTGCTTTACACATGTAGGGGCGGGTTTCAAACCGGCCCCTACATCGCAAAACCGATTCCGACTTGTGCGGGACGCGATCTAGCCGCGTGAATCCAGTGAAATGCCCAAGCTGAACGCTTTTTGTCTGGTGGCGCCCTCGGTGCGCTTGAGCGAGCGTGCAATCTTTCCGGCCGGTGTCTTCTGACGAGCGCTTGCCTTCAGCTCTCGAATATCATCTTTGGTCCATTGTCGGCGTTTTGAAGCTCTCTTTGCCATGTTCTCTCCAATTCAAGCATGCCTGCGGGAATTAAGATCGATAGATGATCCGATCTTTGTTTGCAGCGCCATGCAAATAGGCCGGACGCCCC
>DASXIG010000038.1:0-9470 GCA_036498105.1 Xanthobacteraceae bacterium
GATCGCGGCAAGTACTGCCAGGACGGGCGCGGTCATTCCGGTCGGCGCCAGCGCCCCCTCCAATTGGGGAACGTACACCCAGCCCAGGAGCAACCCTGCCACCACCCAGGCAACAGCAAAAATGGTGGCGATCTTGTACGACGTTCGCCCCGGCCGGCGCTGCAGGCTGCGCAGGATCTGCCCGATCGATTCCCGATCGTCGTTGGCCGGCCGCCGCAACGCAGGCTCCTGCTCGGGCGGCCGGATCTGCTGCGCGAAGTCGAATTCCTCATGCTCGGGCGCCGGCGCAGCACGCGTCTTGCGCCATGGCGGCTCGAAGCTCGGCTCCTCGGCAGCAGCTGCTGTTGAGTCCACATTCTCCGCCGGGGTGGTGTTGGATTGCGGCTCCGGCGTCACCTCGTCGCGGATCGAAAGCGCATCTTGGATGGCGGACAGCGCTGCTTCCGTCGGATCCTTGATCTTCTTGGGAGTGTTCGCCATGGGGTCGTCGCCTCGTACTACGCTGGACCAGAGCCGCGGCAGGAGTTTTCTCCTGACGGCGCAACGAGCGCGCTAACTCGAAAGTGCCCCCGGGTCCCCCACGGGCAACCGGCGGTTACGCGCCGCACAATCCTTTCACCACCGTGGCTTATCCTATCGGCTTGTCAGACCAAAGGAAACTGCTTGTTAAGGTCTCTTTAATCATCGTTAACAGGGTGGTCCCCGACCTCTTAGCACAAGTAAATGCGTCGCATAATCCCGGGTATTGCGTGAGCGGCCCGCCGCAAACGCCCGCAGGCCGTTCGAGCCGGGCCTGCGGTAAACAGCTCAGTCACAGAAATCACGAAGAAATTTCAACCAAGTGTCGTCGAAATCCCCGGCACGAAGGATCCCGATGATTGAGCAGGCCCACCGTTTACCTGGCTTTGAAGGTTGTCGGAGAGGTTGGGGCAGGGGACGAGACATTCTGAAGTCGTGTGTCACACCGAGACAAAGTTGAAGCGCCGCATGCCGCTGCCGCAGGATTGTGAAACCGGCCCTCCCGAAGAGGCGACTGCCGCAGGGGAGCGCGCCTTCTCCGCATGCGACTCGGAACCCGCCATCGACCTTGCCCACCTCGACCGCATGACTTTCGGGGAAAAAAGCCTCGCGCGCGAGGTTCTCAGATTATTTGATCGCCAAGCCGATATCTTATCGGCACGCATCTCGCAGGCCGACCCGGAAGCAGCTGCCGCGCTTGCTCATACCCTTAAAGGATCGGCGCGTGGCGTGGGAGCGTGGAAAGTCGCCGGCGCGGCAGAAGAGCTCGAAATTGCCGCACGACAGTTGGATGCAAACAAACTCTCCCGGAACCTTGAAAAGATCCAGAGTGCTGTCACCCAAGCGCGGGCCGCCATTGCCGCAATGCTCGGCGCAGCAGAACGCCGATAGGCCCGCTGCAATCCGCAAGTCGATGTGTGAATTCCGTCCGGCCCGTTCCGCAGCGTGCGCCATGATGAGCCTGTCTGGCGCGGTGGCGAGTGAGCCGCTATAGCACCGGCATCATTTGCAAAGCTCAATCCTTTCCTGCCCGCCGAGATGCCGAAAATCACCTATATCGACTCCGAAGGCCACACCCGCACCGTCGAGGGCGAGGTCGGCGCCACGGTCATGGAAACTGCGATAAAAAACGCCATCCCTGGCATCGAGGCGGAATGCGGAGGCGCTTGCGCGTGTGCAACGTGTCACGTTTACGTCGAAGAAAGCTGGCGCTCCGTGGTCGGGGACCCATCTCCCATGGAAGAGGACATGCTCGATTTCGGTTACGACGTGAAGCCGAGCTCGCGGCTATCCTGTCAGATCAAGATCACGGCCGAGCTCGATGGGCTGGTCGTGCAGACGCCTGAACGTCAGGCCTGAGCAAAATCTGCATCTGCGAGCAGTCATGACCGAAGTCATCAAGACCGATGTCCTTATTATCGGGGCGGGGCCCTGCGGGCTGTTCGCGGTGTTCGAGCTCGGATTGCTCGACATGAAGGCGCACGTGATCGATATTCTCGACAAGATCGGCGGCCAGTGCGCAGAACTCTATCCGGAGAAGCCGATCTACGACATTCCGGGCATCCCCTATATCACGGGTCAAGGCATCTGCGACGCGTTACTGGCGCAAATCAAGCCGTTTGCAACGACCTTTCACTTGCAGGAAATGGCGGAAACGATCGAGCGGATCGGCGATCCGCTGTTTAGGGTGAAAACGGACCGGGGGAACGTGTTCGAGGTCAAGGTGATCGTAATCGCAGCCGGAGGAGGATCGTTCCAGCCCAAGCGTCCGCCGATTCCGAATATCGAGGTCTACGAGAGCACTTCGGTATTCTATTCGGTCCGCCAGATGGAGGCGTTTCGCGACAAGCGCGTTGTGATCGTGGGCGGCGGGGACTCAGCTCTGGATTGGACCATCAATCTCGCGCCGCTTGCACAGCACCTGACGCTCTTGCATCGACGCAGCGAGTTCCGGGCCGCCCCCGGTAGTGTCAACAAAATGATGGCGCTCGTAGGCGAGGGAAAGATCGACTTCGTGCTCGGGCAAGTCTCAGCGATCGAAGGAGAAGGCGGCCAGATCGGGAAAGCGATCGTCAAGCGCAATGACGGCTCGCATTTCGAGATTGCGTGCGACGCTTTGCTCCCGTTTTTTGGGCTGACCATGAAGCTCGGCCCAGTCGCGAACTGGGGCATGGACATGAAGGACGGAGAATATGTTTTGGTCGACACGGCAACATTCGAATCGAGTGTGCCGGGCATCTTCGCCATCGGCGACATTAACTGGTATCCCGGCAAGCTGAAGCTGATCCTGTCGGGCTTCCATGAAGGGGCGCTCATGGCGCAGAAGGCTTACCATTATGTCTATCCGGGCAAGCGGCTGGTCTTTCAGTACACGACATCATCGACCAGCCTGCAGAAAAAGCTCGGCGTAGCGGCGCGGACGTGATTGCGCTCGAACTGTAGAGTGGGGCAAAGGCGCGCATTCCTCCGCGATACCGCGCGAAATGCCATCCGCAGCGCGCGGTGCCCACGCGTCCACGGTCTCCGCGTGCGCACGGCGCGGGCGCAGTCAAACTTGCGCAGACTGCGTGAACTTGTCTGCGTGCGCGCTTTCGCGCACCCTGCAAGCTGCCACTGTAGAAACTTCAAATCGCTGGCACGAATTGAAATTAAATCAGTGTGACGAGGCCGGTAGCGGCGGCACGGGCGGATTGGACGCCGGCAATGGTTCGCTCCGAACGGCCCTCGACCGCGCAGCCAATCCCAGCACTTCCGCCGCCGCGGGCAGAGCGGCATCCGCCATGGCCGCGTGGCCCTCGGCGGTGGGATGAAGAACCCCGCCATAGACCACTGCCAGGATGGCCCAGATTGCGTCGTGCAGGTCGCTCGGCTGCAAGAGGAGAGGCAGCCCTTCCGGATAGGTCATCGCGGTCAGGTAGCTGTCGTTTGCGGTTCTGATCCAGCGCGCGCGCGAGGCATAAGGACGGAACTCGCTCGGCGGATATCCGCACGACATCGGGTCAGTCGCGGCTCTGGTCAGGCCGCTGCGGAACGCCTCGCCATGGCCGGAGAGGCACTCTCGATCGAAGGGAGGATCGTCGGGCGATCGCGCGCAGAGCCCGTGAAATTCGAAGGCGTGCTGATGCCCGTCCACGAAGGTCATGGTCTCGGTGGAAGGATCGCGACAGTTCCTGGAATCTTCGCAGCGCGCGAACGTCTTGATGCGCGGAAGGAAATGGCGGGCAACGAAATCCACCGCCCGGCGCAGCCGCTCGGTGTCGGCACCGAATGCAGGGTGCACGTCGAAGCCGTCCCGTCCGCCGGGGCACGGGGTATGGGGTCTTGCCAGCGCGGGATTGGCATAGGTCAGGAACACCACGCGCGAGAGATTACCGCCCACAAGCGGCTTGAGCGCCGCGCGCACGCGGGCAAAATTCGCGGGCAGCTCCTGCTCCAGAATGCGTTGCGATTCCTCGAATGAGACCATCTTGCCTGCCTTGGTGAGCAGCGTGCGCTCCGTCCCCGGCTCGAGGATGACATTGGCCATCAGGCCGGAAAACAGCACGTCGTTGGCACCGAGCGTGAGCAGTACCAGATCGAGCGCGCGATGGGGGTTCTGCCGCCGCGCGGTTGCCATCACCTCGGCAAGATCCAGCACTTGGGCACGAACGCTTCGCGCGCATGCGCCGCCTGTCCCCGGACTTGGGCATTCGAGGATCCGCAAGCTGCCGAGAAATCCGATATCAACCGTTGCGCCCGAGCAGGCAAGCGGAATGAAGGTAACGGCCAAGTGCGGGTTGTCGATCGCCAGCGCAAGGGCGGTACGCGTCTGATAGCTGTAGAGGGAACGATGACAGGGTCCGCTCAGCCAGCGTGCGCTCTGACGCGCCCATGCGTCGAATCCGAGCTCTCCCGGCACCGCAGAGCAGGATTTGTTGCCGCCGAAGCCGGCGCGTCCGGGCCGGAAATATTCGCTTCCGCCGAGCCGCTTGAAGCAAAACCCCTCGTCGGACAGCCGTATGGGACGGTCGGGATTGCCTTCCCCGGCCGCGATCGAATCTCCTAGTCCCGCGATCAGGACATCACGCACCTGGATCTCACTGATGAGCCGCTGCGTGGTGCCGTCAGAAAGAGCGATGTCGACAGTGGCGACCGTCGGATGGCCGTAACGCACCCTGGCACGGACTTCCTCGCGGCAGTCCGCCTTGACCTCTCGAACTGGGATCTCATGGTCGTGGAAGCTCCAGAGGCAGCCATTGTTCTGCGGCACCGGCCCCGCGACGGCAACGCCGATACGGTGGTCGCGCGGGGACAGATAAGGCTCGCGCTCGCCGTC
Source organism: Xanthobacteraceae bacterium (assembly GCA_036498105.1). Classification (GTDB taxonomy): domain Bacteria; phylum Pseudomonadota; class Alphaproteobacteria; order Rhizobiales; family Xanthobacteraceae; genus VAZQ01. Next base: position 4,835 of record DASXIG010000038.1, read on the forward strand.
CCGTTCGCAGGTTTCGAGGAGATTGCCGGCGCGATCCACGCATAGCCGTTCCACTACGTCGCGCGCCCATCCGCGGCCGTCGGTTTCGCGCGCAAGGCGGCGCTCCGCCGCAAGCACCCCGTCGCCGCGGGCCGCTGCGACGTGGCGCTGGAAATCGGCTTCATTCCGGAACAGGCGAAAGCGGTTCTTCACTTCCCATTCGATGCGCAGCGTTCCGCCGCTCCTGACCTCCGCGCGCGCACCATCTCCGCACCACACTGAAAGCAGTACGGCGGCAGTGCCAAGGAACGGGATGAGGATTGAACGCATCGGTTTGGGGCGATGGACGAGCGCCGGAGCAGACATGCCGGATGCGGCGGAAATATGGGGTGGGGTGAGCAGGATTCGACCCCGCGTGTATTCCCGATTAGAATCTGGCCTAAGGCTGTCAAAGAATCGCCTCGGGAGGAGACCATGCACCTGATCCTGGGCGTCGCGGTATCCGCCGCCGCGCTGATCATCGGTCCCGCAATCGCGTTCGCGCAGCAGACCGTGAAGATCGGCTTGATCAACGTCTTGTCCGGGCAATTTGCCGATGCCGGCATCCAGCTCGACAACGGGATCAAGACCTACATCAAGCAGCACGGAGATACGGTCGCAGGAAAAAAGATCGAGCTCATCCGCAGGGACGTCGGTGGGCCCGCTCCGGATGTTGCCAAGCGCTTCGCACAGGAGCTGGTGGTGCGCGACAATGTCGATCTCCTCGCTGGCTTTTTGCTTACTCCGAATGCGCTCGCCGCTGCCGATCTGTCCGCGCAAGCCAAGAAGTTCATGGTGGTGATGAATGCGGCGACATCGGTCATCATCACCAAGTCACCCTACATGATCCGCACCTCGGTGACGCTGCCCCAGGTGATGGACACTTTCGGCACCTGGGCCGCCCGAAGCGGTATCAGGCAGTGCTACACGATGGTGACCGACTACGGGCCGGGGCACGACTCCGAGGCCGCCTTTCAACGGGCGTTCAAGAACGCCGGCGGCGAGATCGTAGGGTCCGTCCGCTTCCCGGTGGCCAATCCGGATTTCTCCGCCTTCGTCCAGCGTGCCAAGGACCTCAATCCGCAATGCATCTACATCTTCATACCCGGAGGGGCACAGCCCGCCGCGCTCGGCAAGGCTCTGGCCGAGCGTGGCATCGACCTGAATAAAACCAAGGTCCTGGGGTCGGGGGAAACCACCTCTGAGCAGGCCCTCAAGACGATGGGAGATTCGGCGCTCGGCATCATCTCGGCCTGGCATTACGACTATAAGAGCAGCGCGCCGCTCAATGTGGCATTCGTGAAGGCGTTCAATGAAATGCATGGCCGCAACCCCGACTTCTTCTCGATCGGGGGCTATGACGGCATGCATGCCATTTACGAAGCGCTCAAGAAGACGAACGGAAACCCTGACGCCGAGGCGCTGATCGGCGCCGCCAAGGGCATGCTTTGGGAGAGCCCGCGCGGGCCCATGTCCATCGATGCGCAGACGCGCGATGTCGTGCAGACGATCTACATCAGGCGGGTCGAGAAGGTGGGCGGCGAACTGGTCAACATTCCGTTCGACAAGATCGAAAACGTAAAGGATCCCACGCGCTCGAGCGGCGGGTAGGGTGGGCTCGAAAAGACCGGCGAGAACATAAAGAATCCCTTCAAGGCCCGCCTGAAGCAGTAGGTATCCTGGGGGCGGGATCATGGCTTCAGTCTTCGGCGTGCTGTTCGACGGTCTCGCCTACGGGATGCTGCTGTTCCTCCTGTCGGTCGGGCTGAGTGTAACCCTCGGGATGATGAATTTCGTCAACTTGGCGCACTGCAGCTTTGCCATGCTCGGGGGCTACGTGGCTGTCGCGTTGACCAGCGCATTCGGCTGGCCATTCCTGGCGACGCTGGCCCCGGCGTTTCTCGCAGCTGCAATCCTGAGCGTGGTATTGGAGCGTCTCCTCTATCGCCGGCTCTACCGCGCGAGCGAGCTGGACCAGTGCCTGCTCACAATCGGGATAGTGTTCGTCTCCGTTGCCGCGGCTGCCTATTTCTTCGGAACGATGCAGCAGTCGGTGGTGCTGCCCTCGTATCTGCGCGGCAGCGTTTCCGTGATGAATCAAAGCTTCGGCATGTATCGACTCTTTCTCATTATCATGTCGCTCCTGGTCACCATCGTTCTGGTGATTGCCCTGGAATACACCAGGTTCGGCGCGCAGGTTCGCGCGGCAGTCGATAACCAGCGCATGGCGCGGGGCCTGGGCATCGACGTCGATCGCGTGTTTGCCGTCACCTTCGCGCTGGGAAGCGGCTTGGCCGGCCTGGGCGGGGCGCTCGCCGTGGAGATCGTCGGGCTCGATCATGCCTTTGCTTTCAGCTTCCTCGTTTATGTGCTGATCGTGGTGGCCGTTGGGGGCCTCGGCTCGATCGCCGGCTCGTTTGCGGCTGCGACCGTTCTCGGCATCAGCGACATGGCCGGCAAGTATTATCTCCCGGAGTTCGGCGCCTTTCTCATCTATCTGGTCATGCTCGTGCTGCTGATGTGGCGCCCGTCGGGGCTGTTCGGGAAGCGGTAAGTAATGATGTCCGTCTCCGCGAGCGAGCCGCAGCGCTATCTCCGGGCGCAGATCAGGTGGCAGCCGGTCGAGGCGCTGTTCTGGGTCGCAACGCTGCTGCCATTTGTCGTGACGCCGAGCTACCTCGTTTTGGCGAGCCAGATCGCAATCACCGGGCTGTTTGCGCTCTCGCTCGATCTCATCGTGGGTTATGCCGGCCTCGTTTCGCTTGGGCACGCCGCTTATTTCGGATTTGGCTCCTACACCGCCGGGCTGATCTCCAAATGGGGTTGGGGCGAGCCGCTGACCGGGCTTTTCATCGCCGCCGCCGCCGCCGGAGTGCTCGGCTACATCACCAGCGTCGTGATTGCGCGTTTTCGGCACCTCGCTTTGATCATGATCACGCTTGGATTCGGGGTGCTGCTGGCGGAGGCGGCTAACAGCGCGAGCTGGCTGACAGGGGGCGCGGACGGGCTGCAAGGAATGCGCATGTGGAAACTGCTCGGGATGTTCGAGTTCGATCTCTACGGCTACGCCGGTTTTTCATATGCGCTCGCGGTGCTGTTCCTGGCTTTCCTGCTGGCGCGGCGGCTGATCAATTCCCCGTTTGGCCTTGCGCTGCGCGGTATCCGCGAGAACGCGGTGCGCATGCCAGCGATAGGAGCTGACAACCCCGCCCACATTCGCAAGATCTACACCATTGCAGCAGTCATGGCCGGGACGGCGGGTGCTTTGCTGGCGCAGACCACCGAAACGGTTTCGCTGGAGACGCTGAGCTTCCAGCGCTCGGCCGACGTTCTGGTCGTCCTCATTCTGGGCGGAGCAGGCCGGCTTTATGGCGGGCTCGTCGGCGCGATTGTCTACATGGTAGCGCGCGATCAGGCCTCCGGTGTCAATCCGCAATACTGGTATTTCTGGATTGGCATTCTTCTGATCGCGGTGGTGACGTTTCTGCCTAACGGCATTCTCGGGGGCTTGGCAAGGTTGATGCCGGCGGCAGGGCGGCGTGCGTGAGCACGCTCGCGCTCGCCACGCGCGGGTTGGACAAGAGCTTCGGCTCGCTTGCGGTTGCGACAAACGTCACGCTCGAGCTTCCGCGCGGTGAGCGTTATGCGCTCATTGGTCCAAACGGCGCGGGCAAGACCACGCTCATCAATCTGATCACCGGCATGCTCAAGCCGGATCGCGGCCAGATCCTTCTCGATTCGCAGGACATCACGCCGCTGAAACCGGCGGAGCGCGTACGCCGCGGGCTGGTGCGCACATTCCAGATCAACACGCTCTTTCCTGATCTGAACGCGCTGGAGGCGGTGGCGCTGGCGGTATGCGAGCGCGAGCGGTGTTCAGGGCGATGGTGGCGCACCCTGCCATCCTACGGGGCAGCCTTCGAAGAAGCGCACACGATCCTGGTATCGCTCGAGCTCGCGGCGAGCTGTTTTCGGCCCACGCGTGAGCTTGCCTACGGCCAGCAGCGCCTGTTGGAGATCGCGCTCGCCCTGGCCGCGAAACCGGCGGTGCTGCTGCTGGATGAGCCGGCGGCGGGGGTGCCGCAGGCGGAGAGCGCCGAGCTGTTCTCGGTCATTGCAAACCTGTCCCAGGACATGACCGTGTTGTTCATCGAGCACGATATGAATGTCGTCTTTCGATTCGCAAAACGCATCATCGTGATGGTGGGCGGCCGGATTCTGGTCGAGGGCACCCCGCAGGAGATCGCCTCCGACCCGCGCGTACGGGAGGTTTATCTCGGGCGCGGAGCGCGGCATGCCTGAAGGCGAGCCGGAGCCTCTCCTCGCTGTCAGCGATCTGCGCGCCGGTTACGGCGATGCCGTCGTACTCGACAGCGTCGCGTTCGACCTTCCGTACGGGGGCAGCCTCGCCCTGCTCGGCCGCAACGGGGCCGGCAAGACGACGCTTATACTTGCCGTCATGGGATACGCCCGCGTCACTCGCGGCAGCATCCGGTGGCGCGGGCGCGATCTGACGCGGCGCGCCCCGCATTGGCGCGCGCGCGATGGTCTGGGTTGGGTGGCGCAGGAGCGCGAGATATTTCCTTCACTGAGCGTAGAGGAGAATCTCACGGTTGCG
>DASXIG010000039.1:0-2195 GCA_036498105.1 Xanthobacteraceae bacterium
TTTCGCGAATGGCTCGCCGCCGACGGCGATCCACGCTCGCCTCGCGATATTACTCTCCGGGACGGGATTAATTGCGATGACGCAGGCTGCATCGGGAAACTGCACGACGGCTCCCTGGTTGCGATCACCAAGAGAGCCGAAGCGCTGGAGGAGGACTGTCGGCGCGCATCCCTTGTGATCACCCCGCGCGTCGTTACGGGAGACTGCGCTGCTCTCATCATCGGCCGCCGGGACTGGCGGGTCTCGGGGGCGATCGCATTGCGCCGGGTCGACGGACGTTTTGAAATCGTGCCTACCCGCTCAACCGCCTATGACCGGCCGTGGGTTCGTAGCGTCGTACAGGTCGCAAATTCCTCCGACGAGCCGGCGAACCGTTTGCCTCCCGAGGCGAGTCCCAAGCGGGACGACCTGGAAGCAGGCGACTGATCAAAAATCGTAGGGTGGGTCAGGCGCGCGCGCTTTACTTTGGCCCGGACCACGAAAGCTTACCTGCGCGCGCGCCGTAACCCACCGTGCTGCGTGATGGTGGGTTACGCTCGCGCTTAGGGCGCGAGCTAACCACCCTACAGGTCAGAGGTTTAATACCGTCGGAAAAGTCCGACCAACTTCCCTTGAATGCGCACGCGAGTAGGGGGCAGAATCCTGACCTCATAAGCGGCGTTGGCGGGCTCGAGTGCAATCGAGGCGCCCCTTCTGCGGAAACGCTTAAGGGTCGCCTCCTCCTCGTCGATCAGAGCGACCACGATGTCGCCGGTATCCGCGCCATCGGTTTTCTTGATGAGCGCAATATCGCCATCGAGAATGCCCGCCTCGATCATGCTGTCCCCGCGTACCTCGAGAGCAAAATGGTCGCCAGTCGAGAGCACATCGGCAGGCATGTTGATCACGTGGCTCTTGTTCTGAATAGCCTCGATAGGCGTGCCGGCCGCAATGCGTCCCATCACCGGCACCGCGACGGGCCGAGCCCCGCCTTCATCCTCGGAGGCTGCACGCCGGCCGAGATTGCCCTCGATGACATTGGGTGTGAATCCGCGACGAGGAGCGCCGACACCATGGGCGACCGATTCGGGCAGCTTGATCACCTCAAGGGCACGCGCGCGGTTAGGGAGGCGCCGAATGAAACCGCGCTCTTCCAGCGCCATGATCAGGCGGTGGATGCCGGACTTTGAACGCAGATCGAGTGCGTCCTTCATTTCATCGAAGGAGGGGGGCACACCGGTCTCTTTCAGGCGCTCATGTATGAAGCGCAGCAGCTCGGCTTGTTTTCTGGTCAGCATGTCCGATCCCCGATGCTAGAGCTATTTCGAAAACAAATCATGAACGAAATATATACTGTTCCATATGTGTTCCGCAACTGTTTAATTTTGATGAATCAGAGCGGCAAGCGGACTACGCTTACGCGGCTGCCGGCAGCGGCGGCCGGGGCATGGGGCTCGCGAATCAGCAGACACTCCGCATCCGCGAGCGGTCCGAGCATGGAGCTGTCCTGCACAGGAGCCGGCGTGGCGATCGCAATCCCGTCCGGCCCGGGACCAAGCCGCGCTCGAAGATAGTCGGCGCGCTCGTCGTTTTCCGGAAGATCACGGCCGAGGGTGGCTGTCTCACGGGGGGACTCAACGTCAGAGCGCCCCGACAGCCGCCGGATGAGCGGAACCAGAAACAAAGCGGAGCAGACATACGCCGAAACCGGATTTCCAGGCAGGCCGAGCACGTGCATCTCGCCGAGCCGGCCGTGCAGCATGGGCCGGCCAGGTCGCATCGCCACCTTCCAGAATGATAGCGCCAGCCCTTCACTCGCGAGCGCCTTGTGTACCAAATCATAGTCCCCCACCGACGCGCCCCCGGAGCTGACGAGAATATCCGCCTGCTGTTCTTGCGCGAGCCGTATCGCTTTGATGGTCTCATCCAGCCGATCGGGCACGATGCCGAGATCGATCACCTCACAGCCCTCTCGGCGCGCCATGGCCAGAACGGCGTAGCCATTGGAATGGACGATCTCGCCGGCCGCGGGGGTTGAACCCGGCATGACCAGCTCGTCCCCACTGGCAAAGAACGCCAGCTTCGGCCTGCGATGCACGGGGAGGCGAGGGTGGTTCATGGCGGCTGCGAGTGCGAGATCGCGATCGGAGAGGCGACGTCCTCTGGAAAGGAGCACCGCACCACGCTGAAAATCGAGTCCCGCGGGGCGGACATGC
>DASXIG010000040.1:0-2744 GCA_036498105.1 Xanthobacteraceae bacterium
TTCTCGGGGACGTTACCGCTCATCTGCCAGCGGCTCGATCAGGACAGTCGTGGGCCAATAATCCGCAAGAGTCGATGAAAACGGCGAACGTTCGAGGCCCTTGATCCGGCCATTTAAGACAAAGGTTCGCATGAGAGCAAGGAGGCTGTCGGTCGGCGCAGCCCGTATGCAGCAACTCTGCCCGAAGGAAGTTCAACCTGCTGAGGCCCAGCACGTCCGTGACCACGCAGCAACTGCATCACAGGTTGGAGATTTGCAGCAGCTCGCGATTACCAACCCATGTCTTGGCGAGGTCTGCCTCGGCCTGATCGGCCGCCGCAGTATGCCCGCGCGCCTTGTATAGCTGCATCAATCCAAAATAGGACCAGCCATTGGCCGGCGCCCGTGCAAGCGCACGCCGGAATTGCTCCTCGGCTTCCGCGAGCCGCCCCGCTTGCAGCAAAGCCGCCGCAACTGATTGGCGCACGGGGTAGTACCAGTAAGGCGGCTCCGTATAGGACAGCGCGTCCTGAATGACGGCCGCCCGCTCGAACTGTTCGGCGGCGGAGCTGAAATTTCCCTGCGCCTGAGCGATGCGGCCGCCGATCACGTTGCGCGCGAGCGCAAGCACCTCCTGCGCCGGAACGCCTGAAGCCTTGAGCAGGCTGAAGTCGGCGGTTCGCCCGATCGCTTCGATGGCGTTTGCCTCGGCGGTCGCCGCGCCGGTATCGCGCCGTGCCGCATATGCAACGCCGCGCGCATAGTGCCAGACCGCTTTCACGTAAGGGATGACATCGCCGGGATCGGGGAGCGCCAGGATGGCATCGGGCGCGCCGAATTGAGCGTGGGCGAAATACGGTGCCGCCTTTACCGGCTGCACCATGGCAATACCGCGGGCAGTCTCGTCAGGAATGAGCCGGCGAAGCTTCTCCGCCGCGGCGATGACCGTTGCTCCGTCACCTGCCATCTGGGCCGAGGCCATGACGAAGTGAATGTTGTGCGGGTAGTAGCCGAGCCGGTAGACGCCCATCGGCGCGTTGGTATCGCTCAGATATTTTTCGTCCACGCCGACGGCGACCTTGTTGTCGGCGAGCGCGTCGAGGTAGCGGCCTACGCGATAGTAGATGTGGCTTGGCATGTGCACGAGATGACCGGCACCGGGAATGGCGCCGCGCAGGCGGTCGGCATAAGGCTCTGCGCGCTGCGGTCGATCCGACGCCTCGACGGCATGAATGTAGTAATGGATCGCCCCGGGATGATTTGGATTCCTGGCAAGCACGCGCTCCAGGGTGGGCAAGACGGGCGCGCTCTGCGGATTGGGCTCCCGCCCGCCCGGCTGCCAATAATTCCAGGGGCTCAGATCCATCACGGATTCGGCATAGAGCACCGCAATCTCATCATCCTCCGGGAACTGGGCCGCGACCTTGCCCATGCCGTCGGCATATGCGGCATCGAGCGGCGCACGATCGGCTTTCGGATCTAGCGCGTAGCGCTGCGCCAATGCGGCAATCAGTGCCTGCTCTCGCGGACTGGCACTCGCGGCAATGGCACTCGCTTTTTGCGCGGCGGCGAATGCAGGCGCGACAGCCGCATCCTGCATGGGAAGATTGATGTTAGGCCCGAGCACCAGTGCCTCGCCCCAGAGGCACATGGCGCAAGCCGGATCGAGCTTCTGGGCTTTGCGGAAGGCGCGCTGCGCCTCGCCGTGATTGAACGCGTAGGTGAGCCGCAGGCCCTGGTCGAAATAGGCCTGTGCGGCCGGATTCGAGGTCGTGACCGTGTAGCTGATGGACCCCAGCCCTTCCCACAGCGGCGGATCGGTATCGGCAAACTCAGATGCAGGATTCTGAGCTGAAGGAGTTGCCGCTTGCATTTCGGTCTTCGGCACTTCGGTCCGCGCCTGCGCAAGACGCATCGCGGTGCTCGCGGCACCAAATGCCGAGCCGTGGCATACGGGGAAATCCGAGCTGTTCGCCGCCGGTGCGACACTTGCTTCGGTCGCGCCGGCTGAGTCGAGGCCCGCAACCTCGAAAGCGGAATTCAGCCCATTGCTGCTCGCAAAGAGCGGGGCGAAAGTCGCGGCGCCGATCGAGGCCGCGCAGATGGATAGGAATCGAGCGCGCATAGGAACGGAAGCTGTCATGACGCCCTCCCGCAGATGGAGCGCAGCCCTCCGAATCACGGCACCTTAAGGCTTATCCCTTCAGTCGTGCAACGCTGTAGAAGTGGTCTACGTAAACCAACTCATGGCATTTCGGGCAACCCGGATTGGGCGCAGCGAAATCCGGAGGCGGCCCCGGATGTCGCGCTGTGCGCTGCATCCGGGCTAGATAACTCCGTAATGGAATTGGTCGCCTAAGCGGAGGGGTTCATGGCGCGGGTTGATGCCCTTGTTCTCGGCGCCGGAATTGTCGGCACTTGCACTGCCTTGCATCTCGTCAAGCGGGGGCTTGCGGTAGCCCTCGTCGATCGCGGTCGTCCGGGCGAGGAGACGTCCTACGGAAACGCAGGGGTACTCGAAGCAAACACGATCTTTCCCCCGAGCTTCCCGTCAGATCCGGCTAAGCTTCTGCAAATCGCACTTAAGCGTGCTCCGGACGTCAATTATCATTTGCGTTCGCTTCCGCAGCTTGCGCCTTGGCTGCTCGCCTTTCGGGCGGCGTCTCGTCCGGAACGGCTGATCGAGACGGCGCGGCTGATACGCCCGCTGTTCTCTCACTCCGTTTCCGAGCACGAGGCGCTGCTCGCGGAAGCAGGCGGCGGCC
>DASXIG010000041.1:0-22667 GCA_036498105.1 Xanthobacteraceae bacterium
CGATCGAAGGCTTCCGGGTGCTCGCGAACCCATTTGATGTCGTGCATGCGCGGATATCACTCGGCCGGCTTGGCGGCCGCGCGCGCCGCATCCCGCGCCTTGTCGGCGGCGGCCTTCTTCTCCACCCATCGAACCGAAAAGATCGAGGCCTCGTAGAGCGCCAGCAGCGGCACCGCGAGCGAGAGCTGGCTCAGTACGTCCGGCGGCGTCAGAACTGCGGCAATTATGAAGGCGCCCACTATGAAGAAGCGGCGCTTCGCCTTGAGCTGCTCGGAAGTTATGATCCCCACCCGTCCAAGAAGCGTAAGAATGACCGGCAGCTGGAACGCAATACCAAATGCGAAAATGAGCTTCATCATCAAGGTGAGGTAATCCTCGACCTTGGGCAACAGCTCTATAGCGGCTTGGCCGTCGCCTCCGGCCTGCTGCATGCTGAGCGAGAATCGCGCAAGCATGGGCCATACCACCAGATACACGACCAGCGAGCCGAGCAGGAAAAAGATTGGCGTGGCGATGAGATAGGGCAGAAATGCCTGCCGTTCATGGCGATAGAGACCGGGCGCAACGAACTTATAAATCTGTGTCGCCGCGATCGGAAACGAAATGAATGCTCCCCCAAACATTGCGAGCTTGAGCTGAACTACGAAATATTCCAAGAGGCCGGTGTAGATGAACTTCGAGTTCTCCGGACCTGCGACCCATACGTATGGCCAGGTCAGAATGTTGTAGATCGTCTTGGCGAAGAAAAAACAGCCGACAAAGGCTATGCCGAAAGCAATCAGCGCCTTGATCAGACGCGAGCGCAGCTCGATCAGGTGATCCATCAGAGGCGCCTTCGTCGCCTCGATGTCCTCATGTGTCATGCCGGCTTGCCTTCAGCGTTGTGCACTCCCCCGCTGCCTCCCGACGGCATCTCGGCCGTTTCAGTCTCTGGGGCGCCAACGTTCGAGCCGTCGGGTACCGCGGTCGCGGGCGTTGCAGCAGCCGTGCTCGCGACCGCGGGCAATGCGTTCGTTGCAAGGGGGACGGCCGCAGCTTTCTCCGTCGCCGGTTTATCCGTCACCGCGTTCTCGATCTCGGACTGCGTTTTTTCAAATTCGCGTCGAACCTCGCTGACCGGATCGAAATTGCCGTAGCTTCGAACCTCGCTGGTCATCTCGTCGACCTGCTTCTTCAGGTCCGCCATTTCTGCTTCGCGCATGGCTTCTTGAAACTGGCTCTGGAACTCGGACGCCATCCGGCGAAGCTTGGCTGTCCACTGCCCCACGGTGCGCAACACCGTCGGCAGCTCCTTCGGCCCGATCACGACAAGCGCTACGATGCCGATAAGAAGAAGCTCACTCCAGCCGATGTCGAACATGTCAGGTCTACTCCGAGCACGCGCAATTCTTCCCGCCTGCGCGATGCTCCCCCGCCAGCCCGAAAGCCGGATTTTCAGCCCGCTTTGCGCGTCTCCGCCGGCGTGCCCGCTGCGGTGGATGCGGGCTGATGATCGATCGTCTTTATCTGATCGGCCTTGTCCGCATCGGGTTCGGGTTTTTCATCTTCCGCCAGCCCCTTCTTGAACGATTTAATGCCCTTGGCAAAATCGCCCATGAGCTCGGAGATCTTGCCGCGGCCGCCGAACAGCAGAAGACCGACAGCCAGAACCAGAATCCAGTGCCAAACGCTGAATGAACCCATTGCGTACCTCCGCACCGACGGGGGCGCCCTCGTCTGCCGGTAAGCACAAACTAGGGCTCACGCCACCCAAAAACAAGGACTGGTGGGGAATCCCCGCTTTGAGCGGCGCTGCGCGTCCGAGGAGTCTCTACAAGCCGGATAAGGAAGGCTATTCCGTGGAAACCCGTTCGGATGCGGGACCAAGGGCGAGATCGAGATCCCCCGGCTCGAGCGGGTCTTCATCTTCTCGCAACGTCGCATCATCCGAGGGCATCGGGACCGAGAATTCCGGCGGCAGCCGACCGTCCAGCAATCCCGACCCTTTGAGCTCATCGAGGCCCGGCAGATCGCCGATGGCATCAAGGCCGAAATGCGACAGGAATGCTTCCGTCGTACCGTAGGTTATCGGCCGGCCAGGGGATTTGCGCCGCCCGCGCGGGCGGATCCATCCAGTCTCCAAGAGCACGTCGATGGAGCCCTTGGAAGTGCTGACACCGCGAATGTTTTCGATTTCGATCCGGGTCACGGGCTGGTGATAAGCAATGATGGCGAGCGTCTCCACAGCTGCGCGGGAGAGCTTGCGTGGCTCGGTCGTTTCCCTGCTCAACAGCCAGGCAAGATCGCTGGCGGTGCGGAAGGTCCACTTGCCGTTGATTCGCACCAGGTTCACTCCGCGCGAGGCATATTCCTGCTGGAGCTCGAGTAGCCCGGCATGCACATCGATACCCTCCGGAACTTGCGCCGCAAGCAACTTTTCGTCGAGCGGCTCGGCCGAGGCGAATAGCATCGCCTCCAAGATGCGCAGTTCCTCCAGCCTACTCTCCGGATTCCGCTCCGGCTCATGCGAGGTCGTTACTACTTTAAGGTTAGGCATTTCGGAAGGTCCCCTTTTCGTTCATCCCTACGGCTGCTGCTGAGAGCCCTCGGGATAACTTGTTTGCTGATTTTTTCGTACATACAGCGGCGCAAAAGCGGCCTGCTGATGCACCTCCATCAGACCCTCGCGTACGAGCTCAAGCGTCGAAGCGAAGCTTGATGCAAATACCGTGCGCGTGAGGGATGGATCGGCTACGAACGACAGCAGGTACTTGTCGAGCTGAGCCCAATCAGCGGACTGCCCGATCAAGCGCTCCAGCGCTGTGCGTGCCTCCGCCAAGGACCAGACTGATCGCTGGGCCACATGCACGTGCGAAAGGGCCGTACGCTGCCGCTGCTGAGCATAAGCGGTTAGAAGATCGTACAGGGTGGCTGTCCATTCCGGGTGCGTGATGTGGGCGATAGGCTCTGGTTGGCCGCGACGAAACACGTCGCGATCGAGCTGCGCACCGCCAAGGAGCTGATCCGCCACCGTACGAATAGCTTCGAGCTGTTTTAATCGCATTGCGAGAGCGCTCGCGAGCGCCGCAGCGTTCTGCCCTTCCTCGGAGGTCAGATCCGGCAACAATAGTCGAGACTTCAGATAGGCCAGCCAGGCGGCCATGAGGAGATAATCGGCCGCCAGCTCCAGCCGAAGCCTGCGCGCCTCCTCTATAAAGGCGAGGTACTGATCTGCGAGCGCGAGGATGGAGATTTTCGCGAGATCCACTTTCTGCTGGCGGGCAAGGGCCAGCAGGAGATCAAGTGGCCCCTCGAATCCTTCGACATCAACTACGAACGCTGGCTCGTCCGTTGCCCGGGCGGCAGAAAGAGCCGTATCACCTGATTGTGCCTCCGAGATCATGAGTCGCCTGCCTGCATGAGCATCGTCCATTCAGCGCGTAATTCGGCCGTATCGTGGCACGGAAAGCGATGCCGCCGTGCAAGAGCCGCGTCGGCTCGCTTCTCGGCCTCTGGACCGAGCGGAGCAACAGCCGCTGCGACTTGTTCCATCTCATCTATTTTGCCGTTGCAATGCAGAACAACATCGCAGCCTGCGGCAATGGCCGCGCGTGAGCGGGCATTCAGCGGACCTGACAATGCTCCCATGCAAATATCGTCGCTCATGAGCAGTCCCGAAAATCCAATGCAGCCGCGAATCACGTCACCAACTACTGTTACCGAAGTTGTGGCGGGAGCGACAGGATCGATGTCGGTGTAGATCACGTGCGCAGTCATTCCGAGCGGCAGGTCCTTCAGCGGCAGGAAGGCGGCAAAATCCGTGGCTTGGAGGGTCGCACGCTTGGTGTCCACTACCGGAAGATCGTAATGGCTATCGGCGGTTGCGCGACCATGGCCTGGAAGGTGCTTGAGAACTGGCAGCACGCCCCATCGCAAGAGCCCCTGCGCCACTGACTCCGCGATCTCTGCAACTTTCACGGGCGTGTCGCCGTACGCACGATCGCCGATGACACTGTTTGCGCCGGGCACCGGAACGTCGGCGATCGGTAGACAATCGACGTCGATGCCGACTGCGATAAGATCGGCGGCCATGAGGCAGGCCCCGAGATAGGCAGCTCTCCGACCCTGCGCCGCGCTTTGATCATAGATGCGGCCATAGCGTACCCCTGGCGGGTAAGATGGCCAGTGCGGCGGCCCGAGGCGCTGAATACGCCCGCCCTCCTGGTCCACCAGGATTGGCGCATTCCGCCCCAATGTCTCGCGCACTGACCCACACAAACGGTTGACCTGTTCCGGGCTCTCCACATTTCGCGAGAACAAAATCGCGCCCCAGGGATTCGCTTCGCGAAGAAACGAGCACTCCGAAGCTGACAAGGTCTCCCCGGCAATCCCCGAGATAAACGCGCGCGGGGACATCGCAACAGCTAAGCCGGTCTGGAACGCGGTGTTGAGACGCGACTCAGTGGGTTGGAACTACACAATGGCCGCCCGCGGCCTTGTAGTTCGCACAGAACTGATTGGCTTCCTGCGCGGAAGCAAATGGACCCACCATGGTTCGATAGAATACACCTTTGGTCCCGAGGTCCGCCCGCCTCACGATCGGGTGCCTACCCCCGAGCTCGTCCGGAAACTTGGCTTGCAGACTGCGAAACGACGCTGTCGCTTCCGCCTCGGTCTTTTGGGAGGAAAGTTGCACGAGAACCCCCCCTGCTCCAGCGGTGGCGGACGGCTCCGGCCGGGCCGGTACTGGTGCCGTCGCAGTTCGAACCCTCGGTGCCGGCGCCGCGGGTGTCGGCCCCGCTTGCGGGTCGAGGGAAAGTGGCCCCGCGCCTCTGGCGTCAGGGCTCCCGGTGCTACGGGAAGGGGGGGAGCCAGGAGGCCCGGCCGCGACTCCCGGTTTGGGGCTGGCGTCCGTTCCATCCGGTCGAATGGCAAGAGTTCGCACCTTTTTAGGCTCGTTCGACCCAGGTGCGGCAGAAGCGGCGGCGGATGATTGTGAGGCTGAGGCGCCTGACGAAGGCGAAACCGGAGCCGGAAGGACGACCCGTGGAGCAGCCTGGGTTCCAAGGTCATTCAAGGCAACCGGCTCCTCCTGCTTGGATATGACCTGCTCCTTGCCGGCATTTGCCAGGCGTTCCTGGATGAATTTGCTGGACTGCGCATTGCCGTTTGGTGCGGGAACGATTTTTGTCGGAGTTGAGCTGTCGGCGGTAATCACCGGCGGCACCTGTGCGCCGGCCGGTTGGCTGGAGTAGCTTCGATAGGCATAAGCCCCGGCGGTGCCGAGCACGGCGCAACCGATAAGGGCCAGGGCGGTTACCAACCCGCCATGACGGCGCGCCCGCGGCGGGTCGTCATACATCTGATCCTCGTAGTGATCGAACTCAGAGGGGTCATGGAAACCCTGCTCTGCGCCGTGACCATCCTGCTCCTGTGCGTGCTGTGGGTCCGAATATTCGTCCTCTTCTACGGGGCTTTCGAAACCGGGCTCGCGATAAGCCGGCTGATTGTCTGCGGGCCACTGGTCGCCGCGCAAACCATTCGCGAGAGGCAAATGTTGGCTTGTCTCGTCATCTTGGTCCGCCGTCCGAAAACTTTCGTCATAGTGCGGCTCCTCAGGGGGTTCCTGAGGCAATGCATAGCGGCGATCATTCCGTTCAAAATCCGCTCTAGAGCCCGTTTCTTCGGGCTGCCCCGAATACGAATCCCTCAGACCGAATTCAGCGTAAGGATCATTTTTCCCGATCAACCGGGCCAGCTCGGCAAGAGGATCAGCTTCTGCCGCGCTATCGCTCGGTCGCGTCGATCTATCCGCGCGCGGATAAGGATCGCCGAGGCGAGTGGATCGAAACGTGCTGTCGTCGGCCATACGCTGATCTTTGGTTACTTGGTTCCGGTACTCAGGTCACCATCACTCGGTGACCGCCCTCACACAATCTTGATCCCTCGCAGGCCCGATCGGCCCCTAACGACCCGAGATCACCGCATCTCCTCAGGCGCATCCACGCCGAGCAAAAATAGCCCGGACGCCAGAACTGTCACAACGCCCTGCACCAACGCGAGGCGTGTCAGGGTCATTTGTGGATCATTCTGGATAATGAAGCGTAAATGTGGCGCGTCTTTCCCCCGATTCCAGTGCGCGTGAAATTCGCTCGCGAGTTCATATAGATAGTAGCCAATGCGGTGCGGCTCGTGGGCGCACGCCGCGAGTTCCACAAGACGCGGGTAAAACGCAAGCCGCTTCACAAGCGCAAGCTCACCGGCGTCCTGGAGGTAATCGAGGGGGGCAGCGGCAAGCCAGGTTGCCCGCCGCACGGGGTCGACCGGCAACTCGGGCAGCAGTTCGCGCGCATTGCGGAAGACCGAGTGACCTCTGGCATGGGCATACTGGACATAAAAGACGGGATTGTCGCGGGACTGCTCGATGACCTTGGCGAGGTCGAAATCCAGCACGGCATCGTTGCTGCGGTAAAGCATCATGAACCGCACCGCGTCGCGGCCGACCTCGTCGACGACTTCGCGCAACGTCACGAACTCCCCCGCCCGCTTGGACATCCTTACGGGGCTCCCTGAGCGCAAAAGCCTGACCAGTTGGACGATCTTGACATCGAGCTCGGCGGCGCCACGGCTCACCGCCTTCACCGCGGCCTGCATCCGCTTTACGTAGCCCGCGTGATCCGCGCCCCAGACATCGATCATGGTTCTGAAACCGCGATCGAATTTGCTCTTGTGATATGCGATATCGGAGGCGAAATACGTGTAGCTGCCGTCCGATTTTATCAACGGGCGGTCGATGTCGTCTCCGAAGTCAGTCGATCGGAAGAGCGTCTGCTCGCGATCTTCCCACTCCTCGCTCGCAGCTCCTTTGGGTGGCGGCAGCCGACCTTCATACACTTCCCCCTGCGCACGCAATTCCCGGATGGTTCGTGTGACGAGGTCCGTTTCCCCCTCCATCAGCGAGCGCTCCGAGAAGAATACGTCGTGCTTTATATTGAGCGCCGCCAGATCATTGCGGATCGCGGACATCATCAGATCAAGTGCCTTCTGCCGGATGATCGGCTGACGGCGACCGTCCGGCCAATCCAGCAGGTCCCGTCCGTATTCTGTCGCGAGCGCTGTCCCGATTGCTTTGACGTAATCGCCTGGATACAGCCCTTCCGGAATGGAGCCGATGCTTTCGCCGAGCGCCTCGCGATATCGCAGGAACGCCGACCGGGCGAGCAGCTCGACCTGAGCGCCGGCATCGTTGACGTAGTATTCGCGGGTGACCCGGAATCCTGCAAAGGCGAGAAGGTTGGCAAGGGCGTCACCGAAGACGGCGCCGCGACCGTGACCGACATGCATCGGTCCGGTGGGATTGGCGGAGACATATTCCACATTCACCGCGGCACCCTGCCCCACACTGCTCGCCCCATACTGCGAAACCGCGTCCAGAATCGCGCGCAGGACTTCGATCCATGCTGCACGCGTGAGCGTAAGATTGATGAAGCCGGGTCCTGCGACAGAGACCTGGGCCAGCGCCTTGTCGTCCCGCAGCTTTGCAGCGATCTGCTCGGCCAATTGACGCGGCTTGGTCTTGGCCTCCTTGGCCAGGACCATGGCTGCATTTGTCGCCAGGTCGCCATGCGCAGCCTCGCGCGAGGGCTCGACCGCTACCCGCGACTGGTCGATCCCTGAAGGCAGGATGCCGTCCGCAATCAGTGCATTGGTCGCGGCACGCACCTTGTCCAGCTGAACCGCAAAAATGCTCTGGCCGCTCATGCTTGCAATATCTGATCGATTGGTCGGCGCCTAACGCAATTCCGGTGTCGAGTCAAAAAGCCGTGCGTGCTCGATCAGCGCATAACGATCGGTCATCCCTGCGATGAAATCAGCAATGCGCCGCAAGAGTGAAGGCTCACCGGGCACGCCGCCCTGGGCCCACTCCACGGGCATGCTTGCCGGATCGGCCGCGTACCGCATGAACAGGTCGGCAATCGCGGTTTCGGCATCATTCATGATCCGCAGGATGCGCGAGTGCCGGTAAAGACGCGGAGAGAGAAAGTCTTTGATTGCGCGATCCGAGCAGCTCATTGCCGCTGAGAAGGAGCCCACCGGGGCATCGGCTTTCCGGACCTCATCGGCAGTGTGTGCCGACAAGACATTCAGGCGGTTGCGCGTCTCGGTGATCACATCCTCTATCATCCTGGTAATCATCCGGCGAACCAGCTCATGGGCAAGTCTCGCCGGATCTATCAGTCCAAATTGCTTCTTGATCTCCTGCAAAATTTCATCGAGCAGAGGAATGGTGACGAGCTCGTCTAGCTGGAAGAACTGAGCGCGCAGTCCATCGTCGATATCATGGGCATCATAGGCGATGTCGTCCGCAATTGCGGCAATCTGCGCCTCGACGCTGGGGAAGCTCCAGAGCTCGAGATCATGACGGCTGACATAGAGCTCGATTGCGGGCGCCAGGCCCCGGTCGCCATAGCGGACAGCCGGTGTCCCGTCGAGAAGGACGAGCGGCCCATTGTGCTTGACGAGTCCCTCGAGCGTTTCCCATGAGAGATTCAGACCATCAAATCCGGGATACCGCCGCTCGAGCGCAGTCACCACCGCCAGGGACTGCGCGTTGTGATCGAAGCCTCCGCATTCCGCAAGGCACCGATCCAGCGCACGCTCGCCGGCGTGGCCGAAAGGCGGATGGCCGAGATCATGCGCGAGCGCCAGCGCTTCTGACAGATCCTCGTCGAGACCGAGGGCACGGGCCAGCGAGCGTGCGATCTGAGTGACCTCCAGAGTATGCGTGAGCCGCGTGCGGAAGTGGTCGCCCTCATGGAAGACGAAGACTTGCGTCTTGTAGGCCAGGCGACGGAACGCCGTCGAATGGATGATTCGGTCGCAGTCGCGGCGGAACGCGTTGCGGGTGGGACTGACCGGCTCGGGATGCAGCCGCCCGCGGCTTTTGACCGGATCGGAGGCGTAATGCGCGCGCGGGACTGCCGCCGCAATGACCATGGCGAGCCATCCAATTGACCAAACCCCCGCTCGCACTTACCTAATGGCCAGAGGGCGCCGCAGCGTATCACGAACTTCGGAAGCGGGGCACTACCTCTTGCAACGATGGATTCACGATGGAGCCCATTACGGTGACGGAACGCGCGGCGCGCCGGATCAGCGAAATCCTGCGGCAGGAACCGCCGGGTACCGTGCTGCGCGTCAGCGTGGAAGGCGGCGGCTGCTCGGGTTTTCAGTACAAGTTCGAGATGGATCGCGAGCGGGCGGCTGACGACGCGATCATCACGCGCGAAGGCGCAACGGTGCTTATCGATCAAATCTCGCTAGGCTATCTGAAGGGTTCTGAAATCGATTTTGTCGACGATCTGATCGGCGCATCTTTCCGCATCAGCAATCCGCATGCTACCGCCTCGTGCGGGTGCGGGACCAGCTTCTCGCTCTAGTACCGCCGATTTGAAGTTCCTACAGTGGTAGCCGCGAGCTCGTAAAGGAACTTCAAATCGAAAAGCGGCAACTAGAATCATAGCTTTGCTCGTGCCCCTTTGCTTCCGAAGTTCGTGCCAGAGGGTGCCGCAATGTATCACGAACTTCGAAAGCGGGGCACTGGCGCGATCACTCTGCCGCTACTGCGGTTGGCCGCTCTCCATGCTCTGCCACTTCTCTCAGCTGCGGCTCGAGGCGCCGCTTGAGCATGCGGTCAATGCGATCGAGATAAATGTAGATCACGGGGGTGATGAAAAGCGTCAGTATCTGCGAGACCAGGAGTCCACCGACCACCGCTACCCCGAGCGGCTGACGCAGCTCGGCACCGGCGCCGGTACCGAGCGCGATCGGCAAGGTGCCGAAAATTGCGGCAAAGGTCGTCATCATGATTGGGCGAAATCGCAACACAGCGGCTTCCCGGATCGCGGCTTGTGCCGAGAGTCCCACCCGCCTCCGCTCGATCGCGAAGTCGATCATCATGATCGCGTTCTTCTTCACGATTCCGACCAGCATCACGATTCCGATCATCGCAATGACCGACAGCTCCATCTTGAACAGCATGAGGACGAGAAGCGCGCCGACGCCCGCCGACGGCAGTCCGGAGATGATGGTGATGGGATGGATGAAGCTCTCGTACAAAACTCCCAAGACCACATAGGCGGCAAATATCGCCGCCAGGACGAGCAGGCCCTGCCCTTTGAGCGATTCCTGAAACACTTGCGCCGAACCTTGGAATCCCGTGCTCACCGTGATCGGCAAGCGGGCCTCGTGCTCGATCTCGCGGATTGCATCGACGGCCTGCCCGATCGAATAGCCTGGCGCAAGATTGAACGAAATGGTGACCGCCGGCTGGTTACCCTGATGGTTGACTTGAAGCGGGCCCACCGATGGTACCATGCGGGTCACGGTGGAAAGCGCGATCGACTGCCCCGAAGGTATGCCATTGCCGCTCACGCCGGCGCCTGGCCCGGAAGTGCTGTTCGAAACGTTTGTCTTGACGTAGATGTTTTGCAGCTGTGTCGGATCGAGCTGGAACCTGGGCTGACTTTCGAGAATGATCTGATAGTCGTTGGTGGGCGTATATATCGTTCCCACCTGCCGCGCGCCGAATGCGTCGAAAAGCTCCTGCCGGATTTGGTCGATTGTAACGCCGTAGACTGCCGCTTTTTCGCGGTCTACCTCGATCGTCGTCTGCGGGTTCTTGATATAGAGATCGGTCGTGACGTCGCGCAATCCCTCGATTTGCGCAATCTTGTCTCGCACTTCGGGCGCGACTCTGTATAGAAGCTCGGTGTCGCTGGATTGCAGTGTGTATTGGTACTCGCTCTTGGTAATGCGGCCGGTAATGTTGATATTCTGGACATTCTGGAAATAGACCGCCATTCCCGGCACGGTGTTGGCGGCAGCTCGCAGCCGCTGAATGACCGCGGTTGAGTTTTCCCCGCGCTCTTTCCTCGGTTTGAGCGCGATGAACATGCGGCCGATGTTAAGCGTGGGGTTCGGGCCGCCGGCGCCTATGGTAGAGTTGACGTAGTCCACCGCCTTGTCGGCGCGGATGATGGCGGCGACCTGACGCTGCAGCACGCCCATTTGGATGAAGGAGACGTCCGAAGAACCCTCCGTCGAAGCGGAAATGAAACCGGTGTCTTCCGTCGGGAAAAAGCCCTTCGGAATGATGATGTACAGCCAAATCGTGAGGGCAAGAGTGGCAAAGGTCACAATCAGGGTGACGAACTTGTAGGTCAGCACCTTGTTGAGCGCCCACTCGTAGCCACGCAGCCATGCATTGAACATCGCCTCGAATACCCGCAGTACGATGTTCTGCTTCTCACCCTCCTGATGGCTGTGCAGCACCCGCGCGCACAGCATGGGTGTGAGTGTCAGCGATACGAAGCCCGACACGATGATGGCGACCGAAACACTCACGGCAAACTCGCGGAACACCCGGCCCACCATCCCACCCATCAGCAGGACCGGAATAAACACGGCAATGAGCGAGAAGGTGATCGAAACTATCGTAAATCCGATCTCGCGCGCCCCCTTGAGCGCGGCCTCGAACGGGCGCATGCCGCCCTCGATGTGGCGCACGATGTTCTCGAGCATGACGATCGCGTCGTCGACCACGAATCCGACCGACAGCGTCAGTGCGAGCAGCGTCATGTTGTTGATGGAAAACCCGAACACGTACATCGCTGCGCAAGTCCCGATGAGTGAAACCGGCACCGCGAGCGCAGGAATGATGGTCGCGGATACCTTGCGGAGAAACAGGAAGATGACCATCACCACCAGGCAAATCGCGATCGCCAGCGTCTCCTGCACGTCGGCGACGGATTCGCGAATGGAGATGGACCGGTCGTTGAGAACCTCCATGCGGATCGAGGACGGAATAATTGCCCGGTATTGCGGCAAGCGGCTGCGGACCGCATCAACAACCGCCACCGTGTTGGCATCCGGCTGGCGCTGGATTGCCAGCACGACCGCACGGTTGTCATTGAACCAGCTGGCGACTTTGTCGTTCTCCACGCCGTCGACAACGCGCGCAATCTCGTCGAGGTAAACCGGAGCGCCGTTACGGTAGGCCACGATGACTTTGCGGTATTCTTCCGCTTTCGTCATGGCGCCCGAAGCCGTGAGCGTCACGCTTTGCTTGGGTCCGTAAAGGGTGCCGACAGGAGTGTTGGAATTGGCCTTGGCAATGACCGAACGAACGTCTTCGAGCGAGACGTTGCGCGCTGCCGCCGCGACCGGATCGACCTGCACCCGTACGGCAAATTTCTGGGCGCCGTACACCAGCACCTGGGCAACGCCGGAAATCTGCGAGATCTGCTGCGCCAGCGTGATCTCTCCGTATTCGTCAATGACAGAGAGCGGCAGGGTCGGCGAATTCAAGCTGATATAGAGGATGGGGAAGTCGCCCGGATTTACCTTTCGAAAGCTCGGCGGGATCGTCATCTCGACCGGGAGCTTCCGCGCCGCGACTGACAGGGCTGTCTGCACGTCGAGCGCCGCGCCGTCGATGTTGCGGTTGAGGTCGAACTGAATGGTGATCGAGGTGATGCCCAGCGATGATGAGGACGTCAGTGAGCTGATGCCTGCAATCGTCGAAAGCTGCCGCTCGATCGGCGCGGCGATCGAGGCGGCCATGGTTTCAGCGCTCGCACCCGGCAGTTGCCCAGTGATGTTGATGGTCGGAAAATCGACGCTCGGAAGCGCGGCTACTGCAAGCAGGCGATAGGCGAACACTCCAAGGACGATGATGGACGCGGTCACGAGCGTCGTCAGAACCGGGCGCCGGATGCAGGTTTCCGATAGATTCATACTTTCTATGTCCCTGCCTTGGGCTCGCGAATCTCCACCTTGGTGCCCTCGGTGAGCAGGAGTTGCCCGTTGGTGACCACGGTTTCGCTGCCGCGCAGCCCATCCGAAATTACGGATTCGCTGCCCACGACGCGCGCTACCGAGACGGGTTGAACGTTCGCGGTGGCATCCTTCACCACAAAAACGTAGCTGCCGTTCTGACTCACCTGGACCGCGGTAGACGGCACGGTGACAGCCTGTTCCTCCCGGAAGGTCATTTGCACGTTTACGAGCGTGCCCGGCCAGAGCAGCTCGTCGGTGTTCGGCATCGTGGCACGGACCGGCACCGTCCCGGTCGGCGCATCGACCGTATTTTCAATCATTGTAACTTGGCCGTCGGCCCGACGGGGGTCGCCGGGGATGGCCGCTTCGATGCTCGCGGTTTCGTTCGTCAAGGCCTGACGAAGCTCGGGCAGATGCTGCTGCGGCAATGCAAAGGTGACGTACACGGGAGCAATTTGAATGATTGTTGCGAGCGGCGCCGTATCGGCTTGCCGCACGAAGTTGCCCACCTTGACCGCAGCCATGCTCGCAC
Source organism: Xanthobacteraceae bacterium (assembly GCA_036498105.1). Classification (GTDB taxonomy): domain Bacteria; phylum Pseudomonadota; class Alphaproteobacteria; order Rhizobiales; family Xanthobacteraceae; genus VAZQ01. Next base: position 13,352 of record DASXIG010000041.1, read on the forward strand.
GCCCGGTGATCGGTGCGCGAATGCTGCAATAATCAATCTGAATTCTGAGATTCTCCAGCTGGGCGGTATTGGAGTCGACCGAAGCGCGCCAGATGTTGACCTGTGTTCGTGCATTCTGCAGCGTGACAATGGTGGTAGCGCTCTTGGCTACCAGCTCGGTATAGCGCGCTACGTCGCGTTCGGCCTGTTCGAGATTGGCCTTGGCACCGGCGAGCAAGCCCTCGATTTGCTTGGCCTGGGCCTCCAGGGCACGACTGTCGAGGCTGAACAGCAGGTCACCTGTCTTGACCATCGCCCCGTCGCGGAAATGCACCCCCGTAATCTCAGTGTCCACTCGCGGTTTCACCGCGACGCTGGCGATCGGAGTAACGGTGCCAAGCACTTCGATCCGGACAGGAACCGATTTCTTAACGGCAGTCGCCGTCTCGACTGGAATAGTCGGTGGCGCGTTCAGACGCGGCGCTTGCGCAACGGCGCCGCCGGACCACCATCCGCCCCGCGCCGCGGCTGCAATCGCTGCCGCCGCGAGGATGGCCATTCCTCCTAATATGATCGCGCGTTTTTTCATCGGCGACACGAACCGAGCATCCGGTCCGCTGCCGAGCCCACGGCTAAGGTGTTCTTGGGCATGGGTTCTTCTTGGGTATACCAACCGGCCCTTGTAGCATAACGAAAGGCAACGTACATCATTGTCTGTCCGGTTTTCAGCCTAAAAACGGCGTAACTTCGCGATTTACGATCGCGCTCCTGTCTTGGCTCGCATGCGCATCGCCACTTGGAACGTCAATTCCATCAAGCAAAGAATGGACCATCTGACGGCTTGGATCGCAGAGCGGTCGCCGGATGTCGTTTGCCTGCAGGAGACAAAGTGCACGGACGAGGCGTTCCCGCGCGAGCCGTTGGAGGCGTTGGGCTACAACGTGTCCGTGCACGGTCAGAAGGCGTTCAACGGAGTGGCCGTGCTGTCCAAGTTTCGATTCGACGAAGTCACGCCGAAGCTTCCCGGCGAGGATGGCGACGACCACGCCAGGTTCATCGAAGTCGTCATTTCCACCGAGTCGGGCAGCCTGCGTTTAGCGTCGCTCTACTTGCCGAACGGCAACCCGCCGAACAGCGAGAAGTACGCCTATAAGATCGGGTGGATGGGCCGGCTTTTCGATTACACGTCCGACCGGCTAAGGCTTGAGGAGCCGTTTGTTCTTGCGGGCGACTTCAACGTGATCCCTGCCAACGAGGATGCTCGCCACCCCGAGCGATGGGTGGGCGATGCTTTGTTTCTGCCTCCCACACGCGAGAAATTCCGAAGCTTGTGCAATCTGGGCCTGACCGACGCGGTAAGGGTAGCCAGCGATGATCCGGGCCTTTACACGTTCTGGGATTACCAAGCCGGTGCCTGGCAGAAGAATGACGGCATCCGCATCGATCATCTGCTGCTGTCCCCGCAAGCGGCCGATCGCTTGCAGTCGACCGGCATCGACGCGCAGGTTCGCAGCTGGGAGAAGCCGTCGGACCACGTCCCCGTGTGGATCGACCTCAGCGTTTGAGCAGGAAGCTGTCGAGGATGCTCCACGGCAGCTTGTAGTTCACGCCCACGCGCACGATGTGGTCGTCAAGGACGACGTGCTGGTTGCTTGCGAACGCCGGGGTTGGAGCGGGCGTGAAATACGATTTATCCTGCAATCCCACGTACAGGTATTCGACCTTTGCCGACCAGTCCGGCGTGAGCCTCATCTCGACGCCCCCGCCTACGGTCCAGCCCCAATGCCAGTGTCGCTCTGAAATCTGCCCGGGCGGGCCAGTAAAGTCGTTCTCCACTCTCCCCAATGCGGCGCCCGCCGTGGCATAAAGCATCCAGTTCTGCTGCGCATAGCCAAAGCGGGCCCGCCAAGTGGAGAGCCAGGGCTCTTTCACCTCATTCGTGAAAGCCGTGTTGGGCGGGAAGTCGAAGCTACTGCCCCTTTTACCCGTAATCGACGTGTCGCCCTCATATCCGTAAACCACGTGACCGTTCTGGATGTTGAAGCCGGAGGTGACGCCAACGATGCCCCCGCGCAGATCGAAGTGCGGGGTCTGGTCGCCGGTAAAGTCGTTGTGGACCCCGGCGGTACCCCATGCTCCACCTCCGGAGATGCCGATATACGAGCCAGTCCAATTCGTAACCGCAGCAGGTGCGCGGTAGATTGGAGCTACCCCGAGATCAGCAGCCACGGCCGGTGCGGGCATGGAAGCGAGCGCGAACGCCAGCACTGCCGCACTGCCGCAAGGGGTTTTCCAAATGGTTCGACGGGTCACTCGCATTTGGGTTCATGATTACGCTACAAGCAGATTCGCGTCCATTACGATCAGGGCCAGCCGCGCCGATTTCGGCTGGGGTGTGGCGCGGGCGACACAGACGCTCATTCTCGGCGCTGTTTCAGCCAATCTTCCAGATACTTGCGTGCCTGCGCCCGGTCGTTCTCGCTGGCCTGCGCGAGCGCGTTGGAATACATCTCCGTGATCCAGCCTTCGTCCGGGCCAGCGCCGTCCTTGGCTACGATCAGCCAGAACAGTCCGCGCGACCGTTGTCGGGAGATGGCGTCTCCCTTGAACATCATCTCGCCAAGGAGGGCCTGCGCCCGATGGTCCCCCTTCTCGGCGGCAAGGTTCAGCCAACGTGCCGCCTGAATGGGATCTTTGTGGACTCCGCCCGTCCCGAACAGATAGAGCCGTCCGAGATGGTACTGCGCCTCGGGATCTGCAAAATAAGCGGCCGCATACCGGAACATCTCTCGCGCGCGGTTGGGATCAGCCTCGAAACGATCGGGGATTCCCTCCATGTAGTACTGGCCCAACGCGACGAAGGCGTTGGACACGTAACGCGCGTTTAGCGTACCTGAGCTGTCGTCGGCGTGGGTCATCGTGAGCCGCCGGAAATACTCATAGGCCCGAGCCTTATCCGCAGGCACCCCGTCGCCGTCCGCGTAAATACGGCCAAGCTTCCAGATGGCACCAGGGACGCCCTGATCCGCCGCGTACTCGAGTTCTGCTATGGCCTGACCGGTCCTGCCCTGCCGCAACGCCTGCGTCCCCGACCGGAACGCCTCAAGTGGGGTCGGCGCCGGGACCGGACTCGTGGGGACCGCGATCGGTGGCATCGGGACAGCCGCGAGCGGGGTTGCGCTCCCCAGCCCATTGACAGCCGGATTCGGCTCGCCATCCGGACCACGCAGGGGGACGGCGATAGTGGTGCCTTCCGGCGTGCGCGTGCCATCGAAGCTGACCGCCGGCGAGAGTCCCACTGCCAGTGCCAGCAGACCAAAGCTCATCGCAATGTCAGACGTCCGCATAGCACGTCTTCTCAGCGGCCGCGCCGGGATGAGTCAGCGCGCCGCGGCGCGCGGAGCCAACTTGGCGGGCATATTTCCAGAGATAACCGGAAGTGAACGCCGGCTCGGGCGGCTTCCACCTCTTGGCCCGAGCGGCGAACTCAGCTTTGCTGAGCTTGACGTCGAGGGTGCCCTTGTCGGCATCGATGGCGATGATGTCGCCGTCGCGGACATGCGCGATCGGGCCACCCGTCGCGGCCTCTGGCCCAACGTGACCGATGCAGAAGCCGCGGGTCGCTCCTGAAAAGCGCCCGTCCGTGACCAGAGCGACCTTTCCGCCCATGCCCTGACCATACAGGGCCGCGGTAGTCGCCAGCATTTCTCGCATCCCGGGGCCGCCCTGCGGCCCTTCGTAACGGATCACGAGCACTTCGCCTTCCCTGTACTTCTTGTTCTTGACCGCTTCGAAGCACGCTTCCTCCCCGTCAAAGCAGCGCGCCGGGCCGGTAAATTGCAAGTCCGCCAACCCGGCAACCTTCACGATCGCGCCGTCCGGCGCGAGGTTGCCTTTGAGCCCGACGACGCCGCCGGTGGCGGAGAGCGGCTTGTCGGCGGGGTGGACCACGGATTGGTCCTTGTTCCACTTTACCCGCTTGAGGTTCTCGGCGACGGTACGCCCCGTCACGGTCAAGCATTCGCCGTGTAGATAGCCGTGGTCGAGCAACGTCCTCATCAGGAGCGGAACGCCACCAGCCTCGAACATGTCTTTGGCAACAAAACGGCCGGCTGGTTTCAAATCCGCGATATAAGGCGTCCTTTTGAAGATTTCTGCCACGGCGAAGAGGTCGAAATCTATCCCGCACTCGTTTGCGATTGCAGGCAGATGGAGCGCCGCATTGGTCGAGCCGCCCGTGGCGGACACCACGGTAGCCGCATTTTCCAGAGCCTTGCGGGTGACGATATCGCGCGGACGAATGCCCGCCTTCACAAGGTCCAGGACCTTTTCGCCGGCGATTGTGCAGAACGCGTCGCGCAGGTCGTAGGGTGCGGGTGCACCGGCCGAGTAGGGCAAAGCGAGCCCGATCGCTTCCGACACAGTCGCCATCGTGTTGGCGGTGAACTGGGCGCCGCAAGCGCCGGCCGAGGGACAGGCTTGCTGTTCGAGTGTCTCGAGATCGGCCGCAGGCATCTGGCCAATCGAGAATTTGCCCACCGCCTCGTACACATCCTGAATGGTCACGGGCTGCCCTTTGAAGGTGCCGGGCAGAATGGACCCGCCGTAGATGAAGATGGCCGGAACGTTCAGCCGGCACATCACCATCATCATCCCCGGCAGCGACTTGTCGCAGCCAGCAAGCCCGACCAACGCATCGTAGCCATGCCCGCGCATGGTGAGCTCGATCGAGTCGGCGATGACCTCGCGCGATGGCAGCGAGGATTTCATCCCCTCATGGCCCATGGCGATACCGTCGGTCACCGTGATCGTACAGAACTCGCGCGGGGTGCCACCGGCAGCTGCCACCCCTTTTTTCACGGACTGTGCCTGCCGCATCAGCGCGATGTTGCAGGGGGCAGCCTCATTCCAGCAGGTCGCGACCCCGACGAAGGGCTGATGGATCTGATCGCGGGTGAGCCCCATGGCGTAGTAGAACGCGCGATGCGGCGCCCGGTCTGGACCCTCGGTCACGTGCCGGCTCGGGAGCTTCGCCTTGAGGTTGGTCTTGGCGTCCATCTGATCCTTCGGGGTCCTGATCTCAATCCGCCGGGGGATATCCGTGTTCTGGTCTTGATCTCACGGTAGCGTATGGCCAAATCGCGGCATGGCCCGGCCGGATTCTTGTCTTGATACCAATGTTTTAGCTCTGTTGCACGAGAGCCACACGGTTAACAACTGGTTAACGCGAAGGGTCACAGTCGAGCCGAAACTGAGGGTCGAAGCCAAGCTCCGCGCGCGCCTTCCCGATCGTAACCGCCCCATCCTCCTCCGCGATGTTGTAAATACCGGGCCGTCCGCGCGCGACAGCCAGCAGCGCTGCTTGCGCCGCCGCATCGACATGCAGCGCGGGCTTGCGCTCTGGGGTGGATGACCAGGTTCCTGGGCCGTAGAGAAGCCCGTAGCGCAGGACAATGCCTTCGATTGCACTATTGCCGAGAACCTGCTGCTCCATGTCAGCCGCCCCCTTCACCGTCACCGCTCGCATAGAATCGCTCAGATTGAGCGGAGCGGTTTCGGCGTGCGGCTCCGGTCCGGGCGCGTAGGAAAACGCGATGCTTTGAACGATGAACCGGCGCACTGCCGCTGCCGCTGCGGCTGTCATGAGATGTCGGGTGCCTTCGGTGCGGATGCGCGCATTGGCGACGTAGGACGCTGAGATGCGCACCTGGTCGAATTGTTGCGGCAGGTCGGTGAGTTGGTGAATGATGATTTCTGGCCGCGCTGAAGTGACGGCATCGATCACGGCCCGTCGGTCGAACACGTCGAGCACCGCAGGCTTGGCGCCTGCACGCGCAAGCTCGTCTGCCTTGTCGGCGGATCGAGTTGTCCCTGTCACCTCATGCCCGGCGCGAACGAGGAGCGGCACGAGGCGGCGACCAATGGCGCCCGCAGCGCCAGCTACAAACACACGCATGATCAGATTGCTAATGCCCCGCTTCGCTGTCGTCGAGAGCAAATGATCTCCATGCCGCTCCGGCGTCAGTATTTCGCGCGTAGCGTGCATGTCGTCGCGCCCGATCTCATTGGCACGACCCTGCTGGTCAACGGCGTGGGGGGCACGATCGTCGAGGTCGAGGCGTATCACCACACCGATCCCGCGGCGCATTCCTATCGCGGCCGCACCGAGCGCAATGCCGTGATGTTCGGCCCGCCCGGCTATGCGTATGTCTACCGCTCCTATGGCATTCACTGGTGCCTGAATTTCGTCTGCGAGGCGGAAGGATCTGCCAGCGCGGTGCTTATCCGAGCGATCGAGCCGATCTACGGGCTTTCGGCAATGCGCCGGCGTCGCAAGCTCTCGGAGGAGAGGCTCTTGTGCTCTGGACCGGGGCGCGTCTGCCAAGCTCTGGGCATCTCGGGCGCTCATAGTGGACTTGCGCTCGATCGGCCACCTTTCGAGCTGCGTGCGGCCAACCGACAGATCGAGATTGCTGTCGGACCTCGCATCGGAATTACCAAGGCCGCGGAGATTCCATGGCGGTACGGCCTGAAAAATTCGCGTTTTCTCAGCAGGCCGTTCAAGTGAGCCTGCGGGGAACCCCGCTCACCCGCGTTAATTTATGTGCGTCGCGCGAGAAGCGAATAGCCGGAGCAACGAGCAACAGCGGTAGTGCGCTCAGCCCGATCGGCAGGAATGCGAACCGCGGGTCTCCCGTGATGTCCCAGGCGGCGCCGCTCAACACTGAGACGACCAGACCCGCGCTGTAGCTGATGGTGAACATCGCAGCCGACATGCGTGCTACATCTGCCGGTGCGCTGAGCAGCGGCGGCAGGGCAAAACCCAGCGTGAGCACTACGGCGCACAGGGCTCCGAGCCCGCCGGCAAAGAGGATGGTCCAAGCGCTTGCCGTTGCCGCAATGCCGGCGAGACACAGGAGCATAAGCCCTCCCGAGAGCACGAAAGGCAATGTGCGGCGTTCGAGCCGGCTCGAGATCGCAAGCAACACAAGGGATGCAGGCAGCTGGCCGAGGTTGAGCGCGGTCAACGCACCTCCGATGAGGTCGGATCGGCCGGCTGCGGTGAGATGGCCGGGCAGGAACGCGTTGGTGCAGAAATACACGCTGTTGACGCTGCCGAAGACGAATCCGAGTTGCCAGATGAGCTTGCTGCGCCAGTTCACCCGGCCTCCGGAAAGAGACCCCGGCTCCGGAACGGCGGCTTTGTGCGAGCGGGGCGCCAGCAAGAGGAATGCGGCCGCAATCAGAAAGATGGGGAGGCTCCAGACCGCAAAAGCGAGGCGCCAGGAGCCGTGCACAATCGGCAGCACCACCGGGATCGTGAGCATTACGGCAATGACTTCGCCTACCAGGAGGCCGTTGGTGAAAACCGCGGTTGCGAAGGTCACGCGCTGCGGCAACCAGGCACGCACCAGGGGCGGCAGCGACGGCTGCATGATGGCGATGCCCGCGCTCATGAGAATGGTGGTGGCGTAAAGCACGAAAACATTGAGGACCACGCCGCGCAGCGCGGAGGCAATTCCGGTCAGCATGAGGCCGGCGATCAGCGTGGCCAGCGCACCCCAACGACCGACGAGCGCCGATCCCGGCAGTGCAGCCCCGCCAAACAGAATGACCGGCAATCCGGATAGAATGCCGATCTCGGTGCCCGAGAGCTGAAGGTCTCGTTGGATCATCGGAATGATAGGAGGAACGACAAGCAGGGTCAGCCGCAGTGCCACGCCTGCCAGCCACAATAGGGAGAGTTTGATTCTGTACTCTCGGCCCGACTCTGGATGCCCGTACTCGCTGCTAGAATCAATAGGTTGCACGGAATTCCTAGCGCGTTTAGGCAGGAGAGCGGGTGCATGATAGAGATCAGCCGTCTAACCCCGCCGCCCTTCGGCGAATACCCCTAATCTCCCAGGGACCTGGCGAGCCGGTTCACACGCCCTGGAGCCGCTCCAGCGCCTCCATGATCTTGGACCTGCGCGCGGCTGCCTCCTCGCGCTTTTCGCGCTCGCCCTCCACCACCTCCTCGGGCGCGCGCCGCAGGAAATCGCCGTTGCCGAGTTTGGCATCGAGGCGGGCGATGTCGGCCTCCGCCCGCGCCATCTCCTTTTCGAGCCGTGCGTTCTCGGCGATGAGGTCGACGATCCCGGCAAGCGGCAGCGCGGCGATCTCGCCGCGAACGATGATCTGCACGGCGCCCGGTGGCGCGAGCGTCTCTCCCGCAATGTTCGAAATGCGTGCAAGCTGCCTGATGGTCTCGCCCCAGCGCGCCGCCCGCTCCCGAGTGGCTTCCGACGTGGCGACCAGAACCAGGGGCATTTCAACCGAGGGCGCCACGTTCATCTCGGTGCGCACCGAACGGATGGCGCTCACGAGATCGATGACCCATCCGATCTCGGCCTCGGCGTCGAGGTCATCGAGCGTGTCGTGGCGGGGCCAGTCCGCCAGCGCGAGCAAGCCGGCGCGCTGCGCGCCGGCTTGCTCAGTCAAGTGCCATAGTTCTTCTGTCACGAACGGCGTGAACGGATGCAGGAGCCGCAATATCTGATCGCGCACCCAGGCGCTCATGGCGCGCGTTTCGTCCTTGGCAGGCCCGTCGGCGCCTTGCAGCACGGGCTTGCCGAGCTCGAGATACCAGTCGCAGAAGACATTCCAGACGAAGCGATAGGCGGTCCCCGCCGCCTCGTTGAAGCGGTAGGCTTCGATCGCCTCGGTGATCTCGCGCGCCGCCTTTGCGGTCTCGTGCGCGATCCAGCGGCTGAGCGTCTCGCGCGCCGACTTGGGATCAAAGCCGGGAACGGTGGCGCAATGATTCATCTCCGCGAACCGGCAGGCGTTCCACAGCTTGGTCGCGAAATTGCGGTAGCCTTCGACGCGCTGCTCGGAAAGCTTGATGTCGCGCCCTTGCGCCGCCATGGCAGCGAGCGTGAAGCGCAACGCATCGGCGCCATAGCGCTCGATCAGCGCCAGCGGATCGATGACATTGCCTTTGGACTTCGACATCTTGGCGCCGCGCTCGTCGCGCACCAGCGCGTGGATATAGACCGTCCGGAACGGGACCTCCGGCATGAAATGCAGCCCCATCATCATCATGCGCGCGACCCAGAAGAAGATGATGTCGAAACCGGTCACCAGCACATCGGTGGGGTAGTAGCGGGCGAGCTCCTTCGTCTCTTCCGGCCAGCCCAGCGTGGAGAACGGCCACAGCGCGGAGGAGAACCAGGTATCGAGCACGTCCTCATCGCGCCAGATCGCAAAGCCTGTGGTCTTGCCACCCTTTTTCGGCGCGTAGATCTTGTCCACTGCTTCACGCTCACTCGCGATAACGAGGATTTCGTCAGCCCCG
>DASXIG010000042.1:0-2081 GCA_036498105.1 Xanthobacteraceae bacterium
ACAATGGCGTGCGAGCCCGCTCCGAGGCCACCGTGCGCGGTGAGCGCGCCTGCCAGCGCCGCGGCGGCCGAGCCGGTCGCGGGATCCTCGCGAATGCCGAGGAGCGGCGCAAACATGCGCGCGCGGAAGCTCCTGGCAGGCAAGGCTTCCTGCCGGCAGAAAACATAGACCGCGCGCGGGCCGCTGTTGCCGAACGCAGCCTCCCACCGCAACAGGTCCGGAGACGCGCTGCTCAACACAGCCCCTCCTTTGACCGGCACCATGCACATGTCGATGCCGGCCGACCATTTCTCCGGCACAAACCAATCCTGATCGATGTCCGCAGGGGACAGGCTCAGCGCGGCAGCAACGGTCGGCACGTCGGCGTCCCACCCGAGCTTGCGCGGGAGGACCGGCAGCGCGAATCGCGCATGCGCGATATCGCTTCCTTTCGGCGCAGCGTGACAGCGCACGATCCCGATCTGCTCTTCCAGGGTCAGGTCCTGCGGCTTGGTGCTCCCGCTCGACAGCGCGAGCAAAGCTGCGGTGCCCACGGTCGGATGGCCCGCGAACGGCAGCTCGGTTGCGGGCGTGAAAATGCGCAGGCGTTTGGTGTGCACCGCGTCGCCCGGCGGAAAGAGGAACACCGTTTCCGGCAGCCCGAACTCGCGCGCAATAGCCTGCATGGTCGTCGCGTTCAGACCTTCGGCGTCCGCAACGACCGCGAGCGGGTTGCCGGCGAACCGCACATCCGTAAATACATCAAGCGTGGTGAAACGTCGTTGCATCAGAAAATGCGCCCTACCCTCTGCCAAAGGCATAGCATACTCTCACCACACCATCGACAAAGCCGCGCGAGGATATGCGGGAGACGGCCATGGCATGGATCGAAGCTCTGAAATACGGGCTTACCGCACTTGCTGCCCTGTTCGGGATTTGGGCTGCGGTGAAGCTCAAGGCGGAAGCAAAGACGCCGAGCCCGGGCGGGGCGCGCGTGGTCGATCGCTTCATGATCTTCTGCGTCCTCCTTCTCCTGTTGTCGGGCCTGCTGGCGGCCTTTGACGGTTACTTCCTCCAGGAGAGCCGTCGCTCCACCGGGATGCAGCCGATCCTGGTGCGAATCGATCAAGCTATCGGCGATAAGCTCGACGTTGCCCATGACGCATTTGCGCCCATGGACTTCCACTCCAAGCAATTCCTCGACAACATCCTGCGGCAGCTCTGCCGCGATGTGGTCGAGCTCGCCAAACAGGCGGCCGCCCCGGCCCCGCCGCGGTGCGGGGCGCGGCTCGAGCGCCCGCCCCTCGAAGCGCCGACGTGACGCTATCCGGCATGAACGACTATTCGCGCGCGGTTACCGAGCTCGCCCGCGATCTCGTGCGGATCGACAGCCGCAGCTTTCTTTCCAATCGCGCGCTCGCTGAGCGCGTCGAAGCCGAGCTTTTGGGCTTCGAGCTGGAGCGGCTCGATTACCGCGATAGCAACGGCGTGGAGAAACGCGCTTTGGTCGCCCATCGCGGGCCGCCGGGAGGTCTCGCTTTGTCCGCCCACATGGACACGGTGCCCGATACCGGTTGGCGCAGCGATCCCTGGAGCGGAGAGGTCGACGAAGGCCGCCTGCATGGGCTCGGCAGCACTGACATGAAAGGTCCCATGGCCGCGGCAATCGTGGCAGCACGCGCGCTGCCGGAAGACGTTCCGGTCAGCTTGCTGATCACGACCGACGAGGAAATCGGCAAGGCCGGCGCGCGCGAGATTGCGCAACGCTCGGCGCTCGTCAAAGCAGCCGCCCCGCGCGGCATTGTTGTGGTCGAGCCGACGCGGATGATCCCGATGCGCGGGCACCGCGTGCATATTCAGTTCACCGCCGTTGCCACCGGCGTGCAGGCGCACAGCAGCACCGGCCGCGGCCGCAACGCCAACTGGGACCTGCTGCCGTTCCTCGAGGAGATGCGCGCGCTGCACCAGCGCCTGCGCCAGGATCCGGCCTTGCAGGACCCGGCCTACGATCCGCCTTTCAGCGACTTCAACCTTGTGCTCGACAACCATGGCGCGGCCGCCAACGTCACGGTGCCGAAGGCGACCGCGGTCATCAAGTTCCG
>DASXIG010000043.1:0-1753 GCA_036498105.1 Xanthobacteraceae bacterium
AGTCCGGATATTTGGAGCTATCGAAGATTTCGGCGCTGACGCCCGGAATTGATAGGACCACAAACGCCATTGCGCCGAGCAAGTTGCGGTAAAGCATGACTGTACCTCTGTGAACGTCCAAAAGCCCGAGGAGCATGGGAGTAAGCGCCGAAATCCTAGACCGTATGTTCGCGTAGCTCAGGCGGCCCGTCTCACGACATGACAAGATTCGAGGGTTGAGCCGGCAGGCCGGCAGAGAGCCTCAATCATGGGAGACGGGCCAGATGGATTCTATCACCTACGTTGGACTCGATGTGCACAAGACGACTATCGCCGTTGCGGTGGCGGATGACGGTCGGTCGGGTGAGGTTCGACCGTTGGGCGTTTTTCCCGGTCGAGCCGATGTTGTGCGCAAGGTGATTGAGCGGCTCGAGCGACCGGGGCGGCACTTGAGGTTCTGTTACGAAGCTGGACCTTGTGGCTATGGCCTGTATCGGTTTCTAACTGGGCTCGGCCACGCCTGCACGGTTGTTGCGCCGTCGCTGATCCCAATCAAAGCGGGGGATCGGATCAAAACGGACCGGCGCGATGCTGTGATGTTGGCGAGGCTTCACCGGGCTGGCGAGCTCACCGAAGTTTGGGTTCCGGACGCCGCCCATGAAGCGATGCGCGACTTGGCACGAGCGCGCGCGACAGCGATGAAGGTGCTCTCCAAGGCGCGTCAACACCTTGGTGGATTTCTCCTGCGACACGGGAAGATCTATTCCGGCGTCCGAACCTGGACACAAGCTTATCGACGCTGGTTGACGACGGTGCGCTTTGATCACCCTGCACAGCAGATCGTGCTGCAGGACTACATTGATGCCGTCACCGATGCGGAACGGCGGGTTGACCGACTGACGCTACAGATCACCGAGCATCTACCGAGCTGGTCGATGGCGCCGGTCGCGACCGCAATCCAGGCAATGCGCGGTGTTGCTTTGATCAACGCCGTAACGATCGTGGCAGAGGTTGGCGACTTTTCCCGGTTCGGCAATCCACGCCAGTTGATGGCCTATCTTGGCCTGGTTCCGTCTGAGCATTCGAGCGGCGGCGAAGTGCGCAGGGGTGGGATCACAAAGGCCGGCAATCTCCACGCCCGACGCGCCCTGATCGAAGGAGCTTGGACCTACCGCATGCAGGCACGCGTCAGCCGAAAGCTGTACGATCGGCTGGAGGCGGTGCCGCAGAACGTCCGCGACATTGCCTGGAGGGCGCAGGTTCGGTTGTGCAATCGGTGGCGACGGCTTGCTGCCAGCGGGAAGCCGAAGGTTGTCGTTACGACCGCGATCGCACGCGAGATGGCCGGCTTTATCTGGGCCATCGCCCGTCAGGTTCAGCCGCGGGCAGTTTGACAATCAAAACGAACTCGATCCGACCAGCAGGAGGGCACCCAACCATCGTCACTCTCCCAGGCGCCTACGGCGGGAGGCAACGCATGGCCGGGATTCCGTCTCGGGCTGCCTCGTTCTAGGGACGAGCGTCGGCACATGGCCGGCTCATAACAGGTCTCGAGGATTTCCCTGCGGTTGCCCTGCCTCCCGCCGTAGGCGCCTGGGAGAGTGACGATAGTTGGAGCCCTCCTGCTGGTTGGATCGAGTTCGTTTTGATTGTCAAACTGCCCGCGGCTGAACCTGACGGGCGATGGCCCAGATGAAGCCCGCCATCTCGCGTGCGATCGCGGTCGTAACGACAACCTTCGGCTTCCCGCTGGCAGCAAGCCGTCGCCACCGAC
>DASXIG010000044.1:0-2374 GCA_036498105.1 Xanthobacteraceae bacterium
TTCCAGATCGATCAGATCTACATCATCTATCTGCTGGTGGCGGTCTCGGCCGGCTTTCTGGTCGAGGGCGTCTATCTGCTGGTGTTTTCCGGCGCGTCCTACCGCCAGAATGTCAATCGCCGCCTGCGCCTCCTGCGCAATGAGCCAAACCGCGAGAACATTCTGCTCGAGCTGCGCAAGCAGCGGCCTCACGGGCGCAGGCAACTACCGGCTCGGCATCGAGGCGATCAACCGGCTGGTGGTCCAGTCCGGGCTCACCGTCGGGCTCGGCAAGCTCGTGGCCATCATTGCCATCGGCAGCGTCGTCGCTTTCGCGCTCGGGCTCGTGCTCCGCCGCGATCTGACCCAGGCGCTGCTGATCGCGCTCTTCTCCGCAACCGCGCTTCCCTACCTGGTGCTGCGCATCCTGCGTCGCCGCCGGCAGCGCGCGTTCGGTGCCCAGTTTCCCGATGGGCTCGATATGATCGTGCGCAGCCTGCGCGCGGGCCATCCGGTTCCCATCGCGCTCACCATGGTGGCGCGCGAGATGCGCGATCCGATCGGCAGCGAGTTCGGCATGGTGGTGGACGAGATCACCTACGGCTCCGACCTCGAAACCGCGTTGCGCAGCCTCAACGTTCGCCTCGGCCAGGACGATCTCCCGCTGTTCGTCACTGCCGCGGCGATCCAGGGCTCGACCGGCGGAAATCTCGGCGAGATCCTGGAGAACCTCTCCGGCGTGATCCGTCAGCGTTTCAAGATGCGGCGCAAGATCCGCGCGCTCGCGGCGGAGGGGCGCGCCTCGGCGATGATCTTGTCCTCGTTGCCGATCGCGATCTTCTTCGTCATCCAGTTCGTGGCGCCTGACTTTTACGCCAGCGTCTGGGACGAGCCCCTCACCAGGACGGTGCTGGCGATCGCCGGCACCTGGATGGGCATCGGCAACCTCATCATGTTCCGGATGGTCAATTTCAGGATCTAGCTCGACTTTTTCCGTCATGGCCGGGGCTGTCCTGGTCTATCCCGGCCATCCACGCCTCGGCGCGGACATGACGGCCGGTTCTAACGCAGGGGATCGAGGCGATGGAGAGATCGGGTATCCTGGGGGAGTTTTTCGTGGACGGCTCGGCGTTGCTGCTCACGGTGCTCGTGTTCCTCGCCACCGCGGTGCTCACCTTCGGCGTCATGCTCGCCATGCGCTCGCGCTCGGCCATCAAGCGCCGCGCGGCCGGCATTGCCGAATACTCCGGCGATGCGGACGAGGCGCGCTCGCTCGGCGCTTCGAGCCTGCGGGCAGTGCAGCGCCTGCTCGATTACGCGACCAAGCATTATGCGGTGAGCGAGAAGGACAAGAACAAGGGCGAGATGAAAATGCTGCGGCGGCGCATGATCCAGGCCGGGATCTTCGACGTGCGGGCCGTTGCTTACTTCTTCCTTGCGCGCACGGCGCTTGCCGTGGTCGCGGCTGCGTCCGCATTCCTCTTTCTGCCGCTGTTCGTCGAGCTCGCCGTCACGATGCTGTGGCTTGCCGTGATCGCGTGCGGGATCGCAGGCTATGTCGCCCCCAGCATGTATCTCGACCGCCGGGTGGTGCGCCGGCGCAACGAGCACCGGGTTGGCTTTCCCGATTTCATGGACCTTCTCGTGGTCTGCGCCGATTCGGGCCTGAGCATGGAGGCCGCCCTCGAACGGGTGGGCCGCGAGCTCGGCGCGTCCTATCCTTCGCTCTGCACCAACCTGCACATGGCCAATCTCGAAATCCGTGCCGGACGCTCCATGACCGAGGCGCTCGATCATCTGGGGGATCGGCTCGGCCTCGAGGAGGCACGCTCGTTTGCTACCCTCATCCAGCAGTCGGCCGAGCTCGGCTCGAGCATCACCGATGCGTTGCGCGTCTACAGCGACGACATGCGCCACAAACGCCTTTCGCGTGCAGAAGAGAAGGCATACAGCTTACCCGCGAAGCTGGCCCTCCCCATGATGGTTTGCATCTTCCCCGTGCTGTTCGTGGTGATACTGCTACCGGTGATTGTACGCCTCTACACCGGCCACTACTGAAACGCGCGTTCGGTAGGGTGGATTAGCTGCAAGTCGGCTTACAGCCGACCTTGCAGCGTAATCCGCCGAGTCGCGGCGAGTTACGCGTCCGATCTCGCGGAGCGAGCTCGGACACTAACCCGCCCTACGAAGTGACAGCATTGAACGCGCGAGCTCCGCCTACCTTGGGGCCGGTTCGGGCGAGAGAATCTTAACTACCATCCCCTAGCTTGGATTTCGCCGGTTGTTGCTGGGCCGTTACCGGAGCTGTCGCGTGCGGGAATAGGCGGGCTCGCGACGGCTTGGTCGTCGAGAGAAATGCGCCATGCCAACAACTGCGGGTCGGGTGCTCGTTGCG
>DASXIG010000045.1:0-1847 GCA_036498105.1 Xanthobacteraceae bacterium
CAATGACAGTCTGCATGAATCCCCTCGCCCATCTCTCGCCCGAAGGCTTCTCGCCGGCTCCCCCGCGGTGATATAGGGAGGCGGGCAGCCGTCTACATGGTCCGGCGGGCAATTTCCAACTGACTTGGGATCGCGCGCCTCCTGCCCCCGGCAACGCCACCGTCCCGATTGCTATTTCAGCGTTTTCAAATATGCGATGACGTCCTCGATATCGGCGTCATCGGTGAGGCCCCCATAAGGCATGCGATTGCCCCTCACCTTGGCCTGGGGATTCCTGATGTAGGCACGCAGATTGTCTTCGTCCCAGATCAGGTCAGCCCGCTTCATCGCGTTCGAGTATCGAAAATCCTCGATCGCTGCGGATTTGCGACCTACGACGCCCTTGAGGCTCGGACCGAGTGCGTCCGAGCGCTCGCTGTGGCAGGCAGCGCAGCTCTCGAACAGAGCCTGGCCGTGGTCGCTGTCCGCGGCCGCAAGCGAGCCCCCAAACAGCGCTGCCGCAAAGCAAGCCGCAATACCGGAACTCCCGCGAGCCGTCCCTCCCCCACGCCTCACGCGTGCACCAGGGGCCCGGGGCTCTTGAGGTATTGCTTTGCGATCGCGTCGGCAGACCAGTAGGCGAGCGCTCCCACGGGACCGGTCGGATTGTAGGCCGGCTGCTGCGGGAACGTCGAAGCGCCCATGATGAAGAGGTTGTGGGCGTCCCATGCCTGCAAATAACGATTGACAACGCTCGTCTTCGGGTCGGTTCCCATGATGGTGCCGCCGGTATTGTGCGTGGACTGGTAGGGTACGATGTCGTAGTCCCCGCGCCGCATGCGCGGCGGCGCGATGATGGTGGGATTCATGGCGCGAGCGATCTTTGCCGCCACTCCAAGCGTGTATTCCATCACCTTGTAATCGTTGTCGACAAAATTGTAGGTGAGCCGCAACAGTGGCCGGCCGAGCTGATCCTTGTAGGTCGGATCAAGGTCGAGATAGTTGTAGCGGTTCGCATAGTTCGAGCCGGACACCCCGATGCTGGCTGCATGCGGATACCATTTGGCCGTCGCTTTCTTCCACGCTGCGCCCCAGCGCGGCGTGCCGGGCGGGACCGGCCGGTAGGCGATCGGCCGGCCGTCGGCGTGCCCGCAGGCAAACCGCGAGCCTCCCAGAAAGCCCAATCCCGAGTGATCGAAGTTATCCCCGTCGACGTCATCGAGCGCCATGGCGGATCCGGGAGCGCCCATGAACGGATTGAACTCCTTCCCTTCGAAGAACATGGTCACGCCCATGCGGGAGAGCTGATAACAGTAGTTCTTCCCGAGCGCGCCCTTTTCGGTCGTGGGGTCATAGGGCTCTCCGATGCCCGAGTGGAAGAGGAGCGAGATGTTGCCGAATACATAGGCCGAGAGCACGACGAGCCCGGCCGGTTGCTCGTATTCCTCTCCGGTCCGGGTATCCACATAGACCACGCCGGTCACCCTGCGTCCGGGCTTGTCATAGACGAGCCGGCTCACCCAGGAACGCGGGCGCAAGGTGAATTTGGGATCAGCGCGCAGGACCGGCAGGATGCAGATGTGCGGCCCTGCTTTCGCATTGGCTTCGCAGCCGGCCTTGTCGCAGTGGCCACAGTATTGGCAGGCGCCCAGGACGAGGCCTTCGCTGTTCTTGTAAGGCCTGCTCGCGTTGCTGATGGGCTGCGGAAACGGATGGTAGCCAAGCTCCAGCGCCGCGCGCTCGAACAGCAGCGCGGACTCCGTCATCTTCAGCGGTGGATTAGGATACTCATTGCTGCGCGGACCTTCGAACACGTTGCCGCCCGCGATCGTCTGGCCGCGCAGATTGCCGGCTTTCCCGGAGACCCC
>DASXIG010000046.1:0-8474 GCA_036498105.1 Xanthobacteraceae bacterium
ATTTCATTCGCGACGAAACCGGAGCGACCGCTATCGAATATGGACTCATTGCCGCCGGCATCTCGGTCGCCATTATCGTGGCCGTGACAAGCCTGGGCTCAAGCCTCAACACGACGTTTACCAGTGTCCAGACCGCCCTCAAGTAAGTCCTCGAGCCGTCAGGTCGGGGTTTGCCCTGGCTGTGCCCAGGGCACACTCCGGCCGTCCACGCGCGGGTTGCCGGAGTACGTGCGCGTTCACAGATCGTCGAGCCCGTATTCCGACCAGCGCTGTTGCACGCGCGCTTCATCCTCCGGCGCCGGCCGGACGGTGGGCGGAAACCGTTCGCCGCCCCAGCGTGCTTGGCGCGGGTTCTTCCACGACCGCGTGGCATCGATCAGCATGCGGTTCCACAACCCGGTCCCGAGTTGCGCGACATCGCGATCCTCCAGCGGCGTGCTCGGGTCGATCGGAGAACCAAATATTCCGGGGAAAATCACGACGCCGCCTTCGCCCGCATTGACGCGGTGAGCATAAGCCCACTCCACCTGCTCGTCGTCCGCGGGATCGATGTCCTCCTCGACCACGATCACGTGCTTGTAGCGGTACTGCGCCGCGCTGTTGCCCCACAACGCGGCTGCGATCTGCTTGGGTTGGCCCTGGTAGTGCTTCTTGATCTGGACCCGCAGGTTGACGCCGTTTGTGATGGGCGGCGCGTAGACGTCGAGGATCCCCGGGATGCCCGCACCATTGAGAATGTTCCAGGCAATGGCGGCCCGTTGCACCGAGGACATGACGCTGTTCTCGCTGTAGGAGCCGGGCAGCGTTCCTTCCAGCGAGCCGCAGAAGATCGGATCGCGGCGGTGCGTGATGCAGCTGATCTTCATCGTCGGTCGCGGGGTCGGCAGATCAGACACATAGCCGGTGAACTCGCCAAACGGCCCCTCGCTCTCGAACGTTGCCGGGTCATCGCTGATAAATCCCTCGATGACGATCTCGGCGTCCGCGGGGACTTCGAGATCCACGGTTTCGCAGCGCACGAGTTTCGCCGGCTTGCCGCGGTAGGCGCCCATCACGTCCCACTCGCAAGTGCCTGCGCCGATCGGCGAGCCCGCCAGGAACGGCATGATAGGATCCCAGCCGATCACGCACGCAACCGGCATCGGCTCCTTGCGGGCCGCCCATTTCACGAAATGCGCCCCCCAGTGCTGGCCGCCCTTGATCAGAAGGAATGGAGTGGTGTCCTTGCGGCCGATCATCCCCCGGTACAGGCCGACATTCATCACGCGCGTTTCGGGATCGCGGGTCACGATCGCGGAGAAGGTGTGGATATAACGTCCACCTTCGAGATAATTCCATTGCGGCACGGGAAACTCGGTCTGATCGATCGCCTCGCCGCGTACAATCACCTCTTTGACAGGTCCCGTCTCGACCAGGATGCGAGCGAGCGTTTCGCGGTTTTTCTTCATGACATGCTGGATGAGCTCGCGATTGGGGACATCGCGTTCAAACCCGAGCGCCAGGGCGAGGCGCGATCGCGCGCCCAGCCCGCTGACGAACAGCTTGTCGCAGCGGCCGTTGCGGTATCCCTTGATGTTCTCGAACAGGAGCGCCGGTCCCTTTTTTTCGAGCACGCGCCGTGCAATCGCGCCGATCTCGCGATTCCAGTCCACCTCGGCGGTGATCCGCCGCAGTTCGTCTTCCTTCTCAAGCAACGCAATCCACTGCCGCGCATCCATGAAGCTCGTTGTGTTGTCGCCTTCGAATTTTTCTTGCATCATGCAGTCTCGAGTTCCGGCAGCGCTTCGATGGGGTCTAATCCGGCCTGGCGCCGGAAAATTTGACCACCTCGGCCCATTTCTCTGTTTCCTGCGCCACAAACCGGCCGAAGTCGGCGGCAGAGCCCGGCAAAGCGGTAGTGCCGAGCTGGGCGAACCGCTCCTTTATCTTTGGATCGGCAAGCGCTGCGTTGATTTCCTTGTTCAGCTTGTCGACGATCTCCGCGGGCGTATGTTTTGGCGCTCCGATGCCGTAGAGCTGAATGGCCTCGTATCCCGGCACGAACTCGGCCACGGTCGGGATGTCCGGCAGAATGTCTGACCGCTTGGACGATGTCACGGCCAAGGCATGCAGCCTTCCGGTCTTGATGTGATCAACGGCAGTCACGAGCGGTCCGAAATACACCTGGACCTGTCCGGCGAGCAAATCGGTCAGTGCAGGTGCAGCGCCGCGATAGGGCACGTGGACCATGCTCACCCCGGCCATCATCTTGAACAGCTCGCCGGAGACATGGGACGGCGCGCCATTGCCGCCGGACGCCATAGCGATCTTACCGGGATGGGCCTTGGAATAAGCGATGAATTCAGGGACTGTTTTCGCCGGCACCGATGGGTTCAGCAGCAGGACATTCGGCTCTGTCCCCAAGCCGGCGATTGGCGTGATATCCTGGATGAAATCGAAGCCGAGGGTGGGATAGAGCGTTTTGTTGATCGCGTTCGCCGCCGAGACGAGCAACAGCGTGTTGCCGTCGGGCGGCGCCCTCACCACGGCCTCGGTTGCGATGTTGGTGCCGGCCCCGGTCCGATTTTCGACCACGAAGGATTGGCCGAGCCGCTCGGTGAGCCACTGGCTGATCAGGCGAGCGTAGACGTCCGCGGGACCTCCTGCGGCAAATCCGACCAGCATCCGCACCGGACGCGACGGATAATCTTGTGCCCAGGCCCGGCATGCTGTGGATGGCAGCGCGGCAGCCCCGGCAGCGAGATGGATGAATGTACGGCGAGCAAGCTTCATGGCGTTAACCAATTATTAACCATCGAGCTTTAGGAGGGCGCCCATCACACACCTGGGGATTGGACATGGAACACTTACATCATCGCATTCGCGAGCGGGCATACGATCTGTGGAGTGCCGCAGGCCGCGTGCATGGCCAAGCGGACCAGCACTGGCTCGCGGCAGAACGCCAAGTGCTCGCAGAGATGGCAACCCAGCTTCCCGCGGCTGAGACCGCCGTCTCGGAGAGCTCTCCTCGTCGTAAGCGCGCCCGGACGAGCACTGTCGTGCAGCGCAGGAAGACAGCGTAGCACCCCCTCGCGGGCCGCGCGTCATCCGCGCGGCCGCGGCGCTGTCCAGCGAACGACTACGCGATGGCCATCTGGCTCCTGAGCTCCGGCGCGAAAATGGCCTTGGGGATCAGCGCGTGGACGCCGCGCACGATGTCCACGACCTGCGTGACCCGGAAGCTCGCGGCAATGCTGCACAGCGCGTAGGCGTCGAGCTCGCTGATCTTGGCCTGCGCGGCCAGGAACTTGATCGCGTTGCGCGCGGCAAGCTGCATGGCCACGTTCAGATCCTTGTCGAGGCCGAGCATGATCCAATGAGTCTCCGTCTCCGCCGCCGGCCAAGCCATGTTCTTCTGCTTGTGCAGGATCACCTGGACGCGCACCTCCTTCATCCGGGTCTCGAGCGCGGTGAGCGAGATCTCGCCGTCGCCTTGAACCGCGTGGCTGTCGCCGGTGTAGATGAGGCCACCCGCTTTCCACACCGGAATATACAGCGTCGAGCCCTCAGACAGTTCGCTGAGATCGACGTTGCCGGCGTGCGGACCGGGCGGGACCGAGCTGGTGACACCTGGGCTCAGGGGCGGGAAATAACCGTCAGGCGGCGCCAGGCCGAAGGTGCCCTGGAACGGCTTGAGCGGGACGGTGATGTTGGGCATGAACTTGCCCCGCATGGCACCGAGGTCGAGGTCCACGTATTTGATCTGCCCCTGCGCATAATCCTGCGGCAGGAGGCCGGTGCCGAGGGATCCCGGATTGTTGAAGACCGCGCCCCACTCGTACGGGCGGAGGGTCTGGAAACGGATCTCCAGCACATCGCCCGGCTCGGCCTTGTTCACGGCAACCGGTCCGATGATGGAATGCGGTCCCCGGCCGGGATTGCTGGTGCGCATCTGCGCCAGCGCCTCGACCGACACGCCGGGTTGCATATTGTTGATAAAATGCGACCAGGTGTCCGGATAGCTGATGGTGTCTCCGGACTCGATGGTGAGAATGGGTGGCAGGTTGGCGTCGAACACGCCGAGCCGCACGGTATCTTTGGTCGAGGGAACGATGTGCACGCGGCCGCCCGAAGCTGAAGGCGAAGGCGTGGCCGCCGGGCTGGCGGCGCCCTGTGCCCGTGCGAGCTTGCCGAACCACGGCTCGACCGCAGCGAGCGCGCCCATGAATGTGCTCGCCTGCAGGAATTTGCGACGCCAGCGGCCGCGCGCGGACAGATAGCCGTCGAACGTCTCCTGATCGACCTCATCCCTGTGGAGGAGGCGATCGGAGACGCGCTCGTCAAACACGGCGTCCTTGATATCCTCGCGAATGATGCCCGTGCCCTTCTCGTCGCCGCAGCCGAAGAGATTGGCACAGCAGTGATGGTCATGGTGATGATGCTCGTGCGCGTGCTCTGACATGCAGGACCCCTGAAGAAAACGTATGCGTCGGTGGTCTGGGCAGCTAACGCTCGCGCCACGTCGGTGTCAACGCAAGTGCTGGGAGTAACAACGAGGTTTTTGGCGCAGGGGCGTTCGGCTGCGCAGAATCTAGGCTGCGAGCCTACGCACGCGGCAGTTTGCGGGCTGTCAACTGACGTCGGCCGAGCCGGTTGATTTTGCATCCTCCTATCGCTTCGCTTGGCGCTTTTGGCGGAAACTTTCCTTGATGCGCAAGCGCTATGGCTGGCCGCTGGAATGCGCTAAGTTTGCCGCTGACCACGCTCATGTGGCTCTGTCATCAGAGGGAGGACTCATTCATGCTGCGGAACTCGTGCCGCCTGGCCGGCATCGGCCTTGCCTGTCTGCTGGCGTCGTCGGCGCGCGCGCAATTGCTCGCGCATAAAGACTTGCCCGCCAATCTTGCGGTGACAATCGCGCAGACGGCTATGGCGACCTGCAACGCCAGCGGTTACCGCGTATCGGCCACGGTGGTCGGCCGCACCGGCGAGGTGCTCGTGCAGATTCGAGGCGACGGCGCCGGACCGCACACGATGGAGAACAGCTTCAAGAAGGCATTTACAGCGCGCACTTTCCGTATCCCATCCGGCGAGATGGAAGAGCGGCTGAAGAAAAATCCGCAGATGGGCGCGCAGTATCTCACCGGCTTCACCACTGCCCGCGGCGCCTTGCCGATCAAGGTGGGCGACGAGGTCATCGGCGCGGCCGGCGTCTCCGGCGCGCCCGGAGGGGAGAAGGACGAGGCCTGCGTGCAGGCCGCCCTCGACAAGGTCGCCGACCAGCTCAAGTGACCGATCGGGTTGATCGAAGGGCATCAGAAGGAATTCACTTCGCTGTCAATCCGCCTGTCTCCTCAATGAACCGGGCGATGGCGGCGAGGCCTTCACCACTCCTGAGATTGGTAAAGACGAAAGGCTTTGCCCCGCGCATACGCTTGGAGTCGCGCTCCATCACTTCGAGCGAGGCGCCGACATGGGGCGCGAGATCGATCTTGTTGATGACCAGCAGGTCGGAACGCGTGATCCCGGGGCCGCCCTTGGAGGGAATCTTATCGCCGGCCGCGACATCGATGACATAGATTGTCAGATCCGCAAGCTCGGGCGAAAAGGTCGCAGCGAGGTTATCGCCGCCGGACTCGATCAGCACGAGGTCGAGGTTGGGGAATTGCTTCTGCATCTGCGCAACCGCGGCGAGATTGATGGAAGCGTCCTCGCGAATTGCGGTGTGGGGGCAGCCGCCTGTCTCCACGCCGGCGATGCGTTCCGGCGCCAGCGCACCCGAGCGCACCAGGAATTCGGCGTCCCATTTCGTGTAGATGTCATTTGTAATGGCCGCGATCTCATGGCGCTCGCGCAGATCCTTGCACAGGCGATCCATCAGCGCGGTTTTGCCCGAGCCGACCGGGCCGCCGATGCCTACACGCAAGGGTCCGTGCACGTGAGTCATGATCGAAACAGCCGCGTGTACTGGGTCTCGTGATGCATGCTCGCGAGGTCTGCGCGCACGGCCGTGCTTGCAACCTCATCGAGAGGCGCGGCCAGCGCGCGCGCGACGGTCGCCGTCACCGCAGACTCGAGCGCAGCGAGCACGCGCTGGCCGTCCGACTGGCCGAGCGGAATAATCCGTACCCCCGCGGAAACCAGATTTGCCGCCAGCGCCTGCACGTAGCACTGCAGCGCCGGCGCAAGCGCGATGCCGTGACCGGCGCATGCAATGGCAACGGCAACGGGCAGCGCCACCGGTGCATCGCCAAGCGCAGCGAGCCGATCGAGCGCGTCGCAAGGCCAGGCCGCGCGCGTGGCGTCGAGAAACGCATTGCCCTGCGCCGTGGTCTCGAGATGGCGCTCTTTCGAGGGCGCAAAGGCAACGGCGAGCTCGCTTACCGCGCGCATTGATGTCTCATCCATTTCGGCGGTCGCGCGATAGGCATGGGCGAAGAATACGGCATCGCAAAACCCGCTGCCTTCGGTGACAATGACGGCAAGCCACGAGTGCAGCGTCGTCGCATCCCTGATATCCCCGGCTTCGATCGCCCATTCGATGCCGCCGGAATAGGAAAACGCGCCCACGGGATACGCGGGGGACAGCCACGTCATCAGCCGATAGAGCGCCGCGGCCGTGAGCGCTTCTGCCGTGATTCTGCAGGGGGCGTGCTCGAAGTCAGGGGCCATGACCATGAGTGCCGTGTGGATCCTCTTGGCTGTAGGCACCCGCTTCCGGCTCGAACGGCGCCTCGAGCGGCAGGAGCAGCGCGCCGAGACCGCGCAGCATCTCTTCGATCACCCGATCCCGGCGTACGCGCAGCCGCTCGCCCACGATCTGAACCTCGGCGTGGTGGTTGCCGATATGCCAGGCAAAACGGGCGAGCTCCTGCGGAGACGCCGCCGTGATCTCGACCAGTGCCTCGCACTTGCCGACAACCAGGATCAGGGAGCCATCGTCGAGGACGAGGCCGTCGCCATCGCGGAGCGCGATCGAGTGCGGCAGGTCGAGCAGGAACTGTGTGCCCCGCTCGGCTGTCAGCACGACGCGGCGCCGATGGCGCTCGCCGGCATCGAGCACCACCCGATCGATGATGCGCGATCGATCAAGTCCGTCCGCGCGCCAAACCGATGAGGCCCTACGCAAGGGTTTATTCAAACTCGAGATCCTCAGGGAAAAACTCGAGGTCGAGCACTTCTTTCGCATCAAAGGGGCATTCCTGCGGGAATACTCCGAAAGCGATGCCTGTTTCCTTTGCTGCAGCCAATCGAGCTGCTCGGTATGCCCGGCTGATCTGGTCTTCTTGATATTTCCGCAAGCTTGGACTGGTCGTTATCATATCCGTAACCTGCTCGCGTTGCTCAAAGATCGTTTCGATCCAGCTTGAGCCTCGGCCACCAGGTTGAAATTTCCACTTCAGCAAGTGAGCAATCAGAACGGTAAGGCGGTTACGGATTTCCCGCTTTTCCGATGAGCCCACACTTTCCACCTCATCCACGAGATTGTCCAAATCGAGATCGTCAAAGCGACGCTCGCGCAGAAGCCGCGCCTGCTCCTGGGTCCAGAGATAAAAGTCGGCTTCGTATAGCTCGTTCGGGCGCGCTTTGGGTTCAGTTTTAGTCATCCCGCAACTCTAAAACAAAAAGTAGCGTTGCGCCATCGGCAGAACGTCCGCAGCCGCGCAGGTCAAGAGCTCACCGTCCGCGCGCACCTCGTAGGTTTCCGCATCCACTTCTATATGTGGGGTCGCGCTGTTGTGCACCATGCTCGTTTTCGAGATGCCGCCACGGGTATTCTCCACCGCAATGAGCTTCTTCTCGATGCCGAGCTTTGCCCGCAGGCCTGCGCGCAACGCCGCCTTCGACGTAAACACCACCGAGGATGCCGTGAGTGCCTTTCCGAAGGCCGCAAACATGGGACGGTAATGCACGGGCTGCGGGGTGGGGATGGAGGCGTTGGGATCGCCCATCTGCGCGGCAATGATGCTGCCCCCCTTGATGATGCAGTCGGGCTTCACGCCGAAGAATGCGGGCGACCACAGCACGAGGTCGGCCAGCTTGCCCTTTTCCACCGAGCCGATGTGCTTGGAGACGCCGTGGGCGATCGCCGGGTTGATGGTGTATTTGGCGATGTAGCGCTTGGCGCGCACATTATCGTTGTCCCCTGTCTCGTCCGGCAGCCGTCCGCGCTGGTTCTTCATCTTGTCCGCGGTCTGCCAGGTGCGGATGATGACCTCGCCGACCCGCCCCATGGCCTGGCTGTCGGACGACATCATGGAGAGCGCGCCGATATCGTGCAGAATGTCTTCGGCGGCAATGGTCTCCTTCCGGATGCGGCTTTCGGCAAAGGCGAGATCCTCGGCAATCGCGGGATCGAGATGATGGCAAACCATCAGCATGTCGAGATGCTCGTCGATGGTGTTCTTGGTGAACGGCCGGGTCGGGTTGGTGGAGGAGGGCAGCACGTTCATCAGGCCCGCCACCTTGATGATGTCGGGCGCATGGCCGCCGCC
>DASXIG010000047.1:0-5268 GCA_036498105.1 Xanthobacteraceae bacterium
GGCAGCCGCTCGATCTGCATGTCGAAATCGATGGCGGACATGATGCCGTCGCCGAATTCCTCCTCGATGAGCGCCTTCCAGGCCGGCCCATTCACCATCACGAGCTCGTAGAAGCGGTAGATGAGGGGATCGGTCGGCGGCATAGGAACGTCGGCGCCGCGCATCGGCACCTCATTGAGCAGCGCCGTCTCGGCCTTGGTCAGACCGAAGAGATCGGCCGCGTTTGCGGCTTGCGGCTTTGTCAGTTTCATCTGGCCCAGAAGCGCTCCGACCACCAGAACGGGGGAGTAGCCCCCGATCTGCTCGTGGATGTATTTCCAGCTCCATCCGTTCTCGCGCTTGATGTCGAGAATTTTTTCCGTGAGCGCGCGGCGCAGCATGGGCATCTCCCTTCGGTTCGGTTTCGCTCGTTATCCGCCGGATGCGGTAAGCCTTGCGTGCGGCGGAAATCCCGGGACCGCGCGCGGTGCAGCGACGGAATCGGCGGCGACAATCGGGTCCGGCGCTCCCGGCAGCACCACCGGGATGCGGCGGCGATCGTAGCCGGCTGCCGCCGCATTGAAGCTCTTGCTGCGGCTGACAAGGAAATCGATGATGTGATTGCGGACGCCGTAGAACAGGGGATGCCGGTGCACCTCGTTGCGCTGCCGCTGCTTGGGCAGCGGATTCTCCACGGTCTCCGCAAGCACGGCATTTGGCCCATTGGTCATCAGGACAATGCGATCGGCGAGATAGATCGCCTCGTCCACATCATGCGTGATCATGAACACGGTCTGGCCGGTCTCCAGGCAGATGCGCCGGACCTCGTCCTGCAGGGTGCCGCGCGTGAGCGCATCGAGCGCCGAGAAGGGCTCGTCCATGAGCAGGATCTTCGGCTCGATCGAAAGAGCCCGCGCGATCCCGACGCGCTGCTTCATGCCGCCCGACAGCTCCGCGGGCCGCTTGCGCTCCGCGCCCGTCAGTCCCACCAGGTCGATGAATTTCTGCGCATGGGCATCGACCTGCGCTCGCCGCCACCGCCGCCATCTCGACGTCACCGCGTAGGCGACATTGCCTTTCACGCTCAGCCAGGGCAGGAGCGCGTGACTCTGGAAGATCACCGCGCGATCGAGGCTTGGGCCTTCGATCGCCTGATGATCGACGATGACAGTGCCTTCGGATGGCTCGTCGAGACCGGCGAGCAGGTTGAGCACGGTCGTCTTGCCGCAGCCGGAATGCCCGATGATGCACGTGAACTCGCCGCGCGTCATGGAGAGCCACAGGTTTTCAAACACCTTGGCATAGCCTCCCCCGGGTGCGGGGAATCGCTTCGAGATGCCTTCGATGGAAATGAACTTGCTGCTCATTCCGGAAACGTCACCAGCCGGGTGGCGCGTGCCAGCACCTGATCGAGCAGCATGCCGATCACCCCGATCACGACAATCGCGGTGATCACGTTTGTGAGGGAGAGATTGTTCCACTCGTTCCAGACAAAATAGCCGATGCCGGTGCCGCCCACGAGCATCTCCGCAGCGACGATCACCAGCCACGCTATCCCGATGGAGATGCGCATGCCGGTGAGAATGGTCGGCGCGGCCGCGGGCAGGATGATGGTGAAGGCGCGGCGGAACACGCCGACTTCGAGCGTACGCGCGACGTTGAGCCATTCGCGCCGGACCGTGGCGACGCCGAAAGCCGTGTTGATCAGCATCGGCCAGAGCGAGCAGATGAAGATCACGAAAATCGACGACAAGCCCGAGTCCTTGATGGTGTAGAGCGCAAGCGGCATCCAGGCGAGCGGCGAGATCGGCCGCAGCACCTGAATGAACGGATCGAGCGCGCGGCTCATGAGCGGCGACATGCCGATCAGGAATCCGATCGGCACCGCCACCGCCACAGCAATGAGGTAACCTGCCGCGACGCGCGCAATGGAGAATGCGAGCTGAATCCCCAGACCTTTGTCGTTCGACCCGCGGTCGTAGAACGGGTTCTTCAAGTGCTCCCAAAGCTTGGCGCCGACATCCATCGGGCCGGGCATGGCCGATTTGCCCTGGCTGGCGCTCGCGCCGACGAGCTTCGCGTATTCCGGATCCATGCTGACCGTCGTGCCGGTCCCGCCGGTGGCGAGGTGCCACACCCCGATGAAGAGGCCGAACAGCAGCAGCGAAACCACGGCCGCGCGCAAGCCGAGTGCGGAAATCATCTTTCAGCCCTTCGCAGCCTCAGACGCGCTTGATGGCGAAGCTCTGGACGTATTCGTCCGGCTTGGCAGGATCGAATTCCTTGCCCATTACCTTGAAGCTCTTGCTGCTGCTTGCGGGCGGCTCGAGCCCGACCTCCTTCATCAGCTTGGCGGTATCGGTGGCGAGATAGACCTGCTCGGCGACTGACTTGTAATCGACTTCGCCTTTGATCTGTCCCCAGCGCTTCATCTGGGTGAGAATCCAGATCGCGAACGATTGCCAGGGGAATGGATCGAAATCGATGCGGTCGGGATCGCGCTTCACATTGCCGAGCCCGTCGGCATAGGTGCCGGTGAGGATCTGCTCGAGCACGGTCTCGGGCTGGTTGAGATAGTTTGCAGGGGCGATCGCGGCGGCGATCTGCTTGCGGTTCTCCGCTTTGTGCGCGAACGCGGTCGCATCGATGATCGCCTTGAGCAGCCCGGCATAGCTGTTCGGCATGGTCGTGACGAACTCCTTGGAGGCCGCAAACGCGCAGCAGGGATGGCCGTCCCAGAGTTGCTTCGACAGCACGTGGATGAATCCGACCCCGTCATAGACGGCGCGCTGGTTGAAGGGATCGGGGCCTAGATAGCCGTCGATGTTGTCGGCGCGCAGGTTCGCCACCATCTCCGGCGGCGGCACCGCGCGTATTTGGATGTCCGTGTCGGGGTCGATTCCGTGCTCGGCCACGTAATAGCGCAGCAGATAATTGTGCATGGAATAATCGAAAGGCACCGCAAACTTGAAGCCCTTCCAGAGCTTCGGATCATTCTTGTCCTTGTGCCTGACCGAGAGCGTGATCGCCTGGCCGTTGATGTTCTCGACCGCCGGCATCGTGTAGGGGATCGGGTTCGAGCCGGCGCCCAGCGTGATTGCGAGCGGCATCGGCGAAAGCATGTGCGCGGCGTCGTATTCCTTGTTCAGGGTCTTGTCGCGCACGACCGCCCAGCCCGCCGTCTTGATCACTTCAACGTTGAGCCCGTGCTTGCTGTAGAAGCCCATGGGATGGGCCATGATGATGGGTGTGGCGCAGGTGATCGGGATGAAGCCGACCTTGAGATCCTTTTTCTCCGGGGTGCCGCCTTCTGCGAACGCCTCGGTCGCGGCCTTGAGCGGAAACAGCTGGGACAGCGCGGCGAGCGCCGTCGATGCACCCACTGTCTTGAGAAATGCGCGGCGCGCGGATTCCCGGGGAAAGACGGCGCGCATGACCGCCGAGGCGACCACGCCTGTGTAGCGCTTGTCCTCGCGCTCGATCGCAGCGCACTGCAATTGCCGCTGCGCCTCGGAGTCATGCTCTGCCTGGCTGCGATGCCGCCCGCAGCTGCATCCCGACCGGTTCAACCGCAGCTTCGGATCGAACGGGTTATCGAAGGTCGACATGCCGTCATGCTCCCGCGCTCGCGCCGCTGAATCCGGCCGAGATCGATATGCGGGTTAGCAACCGCCATGCCACTTCGTGCGGCCTACTGCGTCATAAAATACGGCATGCTTGTCAAAGGCCTTTCCCCCTCACTTCGTAGGGGCGAGGCACTGCCTCGCCCGCCACACCGCGGGCGACCCAGTGGGTCGCCCTACGAAACCTTGAAACCCGGCCCTAGTATTGCCGGCGCGCCGGAATGACGGAGAAGGGGCAGGCGCCGCTTTCTTGGGCAATCGGACAGTTTTCGAGCAGATCAACCGGTCTCAGGTACTTGCGTGCGGTGACTCAAGCGGCAGGCGTCAATCTCTGGATTGTCATGCCCCGCTTCAAGCCGCTTCAAGCGGGGCATCCAGTAATCCCGGCGCGGGGGCAAAGCCTAAGTTTTGGTGGTTACTGGATCGTCCGCATGCGCGGACGATGGCGGCTCGAGAAGCTGAAGGTCCTCGCAGTACGAGTCTGCCCACCGTTGAGGCAATATCAAAGCCCCACGCAGCGGATGCCGACAGCAGCGATGCGCGCCTGCCGCGCCTTGGCAGCGAATGTCACGCGATCACAGCCGTTTAGCCGGAATCACACCGCGACGGCGCTTTGGCACGACCTTTGCGGCAAGCGGCCTGTTGCTTTCCCATGGAGGTATTGATGAAGCGTCGCGAATTCCTGAAGAGCGTGACTGCGCTCGCTGCAGGCGGGGTGCTGCCCGCGGCGCCTGCCGTCTGGTCGCCGGCCAAGGCGCAGTCGCGGCAGGAGACGCTCCTCATCGTCTCGGAGAGCGGGCCCAACAACATCGATATCCATGGGGTGGGCACCAATGTGCCGGGCTACGAAGTCTCGTGGAATTGCTACGACCGGCTCATCAGCCATGAGATGAAGACGCTGCCCAATGGGGCGCAATACTACGAGCGCGACAAATTCAAGATGGAGCTCGCCGACGACATGAACGTCGGCGACATGTCCGCCACCTTCAAGCTGAAGAAGAATGCGACCTTCCATGACGGAACGCCGGTCACGGCCAAGGACGTGAAATGGTCGCTCGACCGCGCAGTGACGGTCGGCGGCTTCCCCACTTTCCAGATGGGCGCCGGCTCGCTCACCAAGCCCGAGCAGTTCGTGGTCATCGACGATCGCACCATCCGTGTCGATTTCCTCCGGAAGGATCGCCTGACGCTCCCCGATCTCGCGGTGGTCGTGCCGTGCGTGCTCAATTCGGAGCTGGTGAAGAAGCACGCGAACGAAAAAGACCCCTGGGGGCTCGAATACACCAAGCAGAACACGGCGGGGAGCGGCGCCTATCGCGTCGTGAATTGGAATGCCGGCACCGAGGTGATTCTCGAGCGCAACGATAAATGGGTCGGCGGGCCGGTGCCCAAGGTCAGGCGCGTCATCTGGCGGATGGTCCCGTCCGCGGGCAACCGGCGCGCGCTGCTCGAGCGCGGCGACGCCGACATTTCCTACGACCTGCCGAACAAGGATTTCGTCGAGCTAAAGAACATGGGCAAGCTCACCATCGTCTCGACCCCCTATTCGAACGGCATCCAGTACATCGGGATGAATGTGACCAAGCCGCCCTTCGACAATCTGAAGGTGCGCCAAGCAGTCGCCTATGCGCTCCCCTATCAGAAGATCATGGACGCGGCGCTGTAC
>DASXIG010000048.1:0-4687 GCA_036498105.1 Xanthobacteraceae bacterium
ACGCCGCCCGCTCCGCCCTGGATGAGAATGACCTCGCCGCGCTTGAGCTGCAACGTCTCCTCGACCGCGCTCAGCGCGGTGAGGCCGATGAGCGCGAGCGCCGCGGCATCGACGTGGGACAGGCCGCTCGGCTTTGCCGCGATGATTGCCGCCTTGACCGCGATCTTCTCGGCATAGGCGCCCTCCTGGCCGGCCTCGCACACGCCGAATACTGCGTCGCCCACGCGAAAATCCTGCACGCCCGGGCCGAGCGCGCTGACGATCCCGGAGAAATCGCGCCCCAGCACATAGGGAAACTTGGCATGATTGTACTGGCCCACCCGCACCTTCCAATCGGCGCCATTGACGCTGGCCGCGAAGATGTCGATCAGTACCTCGTCCGGCCCAGGAACGGGATCCGGGAGATCGCCGTACTGCAGGACCTCGGGCCCGCCATATCGCTCAATGTAAGCTGCGTTCATCCTGGTTTGCCTCGTCGCTGCGTAGGGCGGATTAGCGAAGCGTAATCCGCCGAGACACTGCGGGGGTTACCGCGAAGACGCCTAACCCGCCCCATTGACCCGGCAGCTTCGCAGCTTCAGTAGTTCTGCCACAGCCAGTGGGCATGCGCCACCAAACGCGCGTCCTCGTCGGCGCGTCCGATGATCTGAAGGCCGAGCGGCATGCGCTCGTCTCGCAGGAAGGGCAGCGAGATCGCGGGAACCCCAAGGAGAGATGCCGGCACGTTGAAGGCGGGATCGCCGGTCCAGCTCAGGCCGACCGGGGCTGCGCCGGTGGCGGCGAGCGTGACAAATCCGTCATAGCGGGCGCTTGCTTCGGCGTAGCGCTTTCGAATCTCCTCCCGGCGGCCCAGCGCAGCGCGATATTCGTCGAGCGTCGTCTGCTGCGCAGAGGCAAGGCGCCGACGCATGCCCTCGCTCAAGCCGTTGCGCTTGGCGTAACTCCCCAGTGGCCAGCGAAACTCCCAGTCGAAAATCTGAAATGTCACCGCAACTGCATCCGCGATCGCATCCTCGACCGCGGCGATGTTAGGATCATTGTGCCGGTCCTCGACCGCGGCGCCAAGCTCGGCCAAGCGCTTGCGCGCCTGTCCAA
This sequence comes from Xanthobacteraceae bacterium, assembly GCA_036498105.1. Lineage (GTDB taxonomy): Bacteria > Pseudomonadota > Alphaproteobacteria > Rhizobiales > Xanthobacteraceae > VAZQ01. Next base: position 1,096 of record DASXIG010000048.1, read on the forward strand.
ATGCCGCCTGTGCGCCGGCGCTCGCCTTGGGCCAGGCGGCGGTCTCCAGCATCGCGAGCCGGCGCACTGGTGCCGCAGCGGGAACCTCGTTCGGTCCGCGCAGTCCCGGATGTCCGGGATCGCCGCCCACGCGCGACACGATCGCGCTCGCCACGGTCCATGCATCCTCCGGGCTGGCCGCCAGGATCCCGAGGCAACTTTGACTGAGATGATCGAAAGATCCACTACGATTGAGCGCGCCGAAGGTGGGCTTGAACCCGACGCAGCCGCAGTAGCTCGCCGGACGCAGGGTCGAGCCGACCACCTGGGTGCCGAGCGCCGCCGGGAGAATGCCGGCGCCGACCGCCGCAGCCGATCCGCTGCTCGATCCACCGGCGGTGCGCGCGGTATCGTGCGGATTGCATACCGGCATCAGCGGCTCGGTGGCCGCAAACTCCGTCGTCGTCGTCTTGCCGAGAATGATCGCACCCGCCTCCCGCAGGGCCTGCACGCAAGCCGCATCGCGCCGGGTGTGAAAATTCTCCCACATGGGCGAGCCCTGACCGGTCGGCATATCCTCGGTTTCGATGATGTCTTTGACGCCGATCACCATGCCGTCGATGGGAGAGCGCGTTGCATGAGAACGCCAGCGCCGTTCGGACTCCTCGGCCGCGGAGACCGCGCTCTCGCGCGCGACATGTACGAAAGCGTTGACCTTGGGGGCGACCGCATCGAGTCGTGCGAGACAGGCTTTGAGCTCCGCTGGGGGCGAACGCTCACCCGAGACGAAGCGCGGCGCGAGTGAAGCATAAGCGCTGGGACGCATGGCGATCCGGATCTAAGACCTGAGCTCGAACCCAAATGGGGATCAATGCCGCTGCAGTGCAATCTTGCCCGCGTTGTTGACGACACAGGCGCTTGCCAAAAAGCTCCCAAAACGCCGACGTGTCAAAATTCGCCAGCTCGACCGCACCAGCCCGTAGGCTCGATCAGCTCAAGTGGGTCGTAAGCGGCCGCGTCACCGCCACAGCGGCCAGACCAAGACCGGCCGGGCGACGTTCAGCTGATGACCCACGGCGCGCGGCGGGCGCGGCGGAGAATCGCCGGAGGAGGTTGCGCTCGGCGGCGGGCTCGCGGCGCCATCTCCCTCCTTAGTCTCTTTGCTCTCCTTGCCCTCTTTGACGTCTTTGGTCTCCTTGCCGTCTTTGGTTTCTTTGGTTTCTTTGGCTTCCTTGGCTTCCTTGCCTGTGGGGCTCGCGGTCGATGACGACTTCTTTGCCGCGGTCTTGCTGTGAGGCTTCCTCACGTCCTTGGGCTTCTCCGGCTTGCCCAGCCGGAACGGATGCGCGTAGCGGAAGTTCTGAGCGCCGGGGGCGGGCAGCAGCGTTGCGTCAGCCGGAACGGTGTACGCGACAGCACGCGGCCACACCGCCACCGATGGGAGTGCCCCCTCCCCGTCGTGCGCGACGGGGCGTTCGAAGGTCTGCGCCAGCGCAATCTTGAGCCCCGGGCCGCCAAAATGCTCGATCCCGAAACTCTCCGGGCTTGGCGCGACGAGCTCGACGGCTTCCGGATTATCCAAGCCCACCACGAGGGCGCGCGGCCAAACCTGGTCGCGCGGACGCCGCGCCACCCACTGCTCCGGCTCGGTCACGGTCTTGGGCCGCTCGGCTCCGGCGGGCACCACATGCACGATCTTGAAGCCGCGCGCTTTGAGCTCGTGCAGGATGTCGGGCAGCGCCAGCGCGGTCGCCGGTTGGATGTCGTGCAGCAGCAAGATGCCCCTGCCGCGCGCCTCGATGCGGCTGATGGCGCGCCGCGCCACTTCGCGGTTGTTGATGTGAGTCCAGTCGTCGGCCAGAAAATCGACGCTGAAGGTCATGTAGTCGTGCGCGGCGAGATACTGCTCGACCGCCGGCCCCCGCAGCAGTCCGGGAACGCGAAAGAAAGGCGAGATCGCCTTCTCATCGCCCAGCGCGCTGAGCAGCGACGCATGCGCCTGCTCGATCTCCTGCGCAGCCTGATCGACCGTCATCTTGTTGAAGGTGAACGGATGGTTCTGGCTATGATTGGCGATGGTGTGCCCGTCGTTGTAGATGCGGCGCACGACCGAGGGATAGCCGCGCACCATGCGCCCAACCAGGAAGAACGTCGCTTTGACGCATTCGGACGCGAGCGTGTCCAGGACACGCGTGGTGTAGGGCGGCAATGGGCCGTCGTCGAAGGTCAGGACCACCTCGTGGTCCCGCAGCGGAAGCGATTCGCCGTATTGCATGCTGCCGACCCGCGCATGCTCGCTCGGGTCCACCGCAATGGTGCGCGACACCCCGAGCGCCCCTTCCGGGCATTCGGCGGCCGCTGCCGTCGCGATCCCAACGAGCGACGCCAGCAACGCGTATGCGGCGATGGTGCTGCGCATGCCCCCAATCCAGCCCCGACTGTCGGACAAACCACCCGGAAATACGCCCGGGACCCCATTGGCGAGATGCCCAATGTACCGAAACACTAGGTAGAGGCAATTTAATGACGGCTTAATCCACCACCGCCGTCGCGATTAATCCCCGCTGTGACGCAGCCGACACGGTGCGATGCCACCGCTCCCTCTGATTTACCGGCGTAAGCCCCTGAGAACAAGGCACAATCGCCGCCAGCGCCGGCGCCTCATGACCACTCGTTAACCCTACCCGAGCTATGATTGCCGCGCATGCGCGCGCCCGAGAGAGCTGAGAGAACGGAGAACCATGGCGACAACGCGCGCGCAAACAGCCGGCGCAGGACGGCGATGCTGCGCCTGAGTATTCCGCTGGCACGGGTGATTGTTGCGGCCATCGCGCTGTGCGGCGCGCTTGCCTACGTGCTTGCGCAGCAGGCCGATGATCGGCTCGAAGCCGAGCACCGCGCCGCGCTGGCGGGAGCAGTCGAGGCGCTGGCCGCGATCTCGCCCGATCTCGCGCGCGCCGACCCCAAGCTCATCCACGTGCTTGAACGCGCCTCAGGGCTCAAGGAGCTCAAGTTCGAAAGCGAGCCGGGGAGCGGGCGCGAAGTGCAGCCCATGCTGGACGGCAAGGGCCGCATCGTCGGCTGGTTCAGCTGGGAACCGGAGCGCCCGGCGACCGCGATGCTGGCGAATCTCTTGCCGTTCGCCGCCGGCATTGGGCTTGGTCTGATCGGGTTGAGCGCGCTTGCCGCGCGCCAGCTCGGGCGGCTCGGCAACGCGCTCGCGCGCAGCGAGCAGCGCGCACAAACGCTCGAGCACTGGGACACGCTCACCGGCTTGCCCAACCATCAGCATTTCCTGGCGCTGCTCGACCGGGCACTGGCGAAGCGGACCGGGGAGGAGGAGCTTGCGCTTGCGATCGTCGACCTCGACGGGTTCGACGAAGTCAACGATGCGCTCGGCTACGCCGGCGGCGACGAGGTGCTCGGCGAGATCGGCAAGCGCCTGGCGCAATCGGCGCCCCCCGGCGCGGTGCCCGGCCGTCTCGAGAGCGACGAGTTCGCCCTGCTGATGCCGCAGCTCAACCGCGCGCAGGCGCGCGACGCCGCCGATGCGGTGCGGCAAGCGTTGGCGCGCCCGTTCTGGAAGAACCAGGTTGTTACCGTCAGCGCGACA
>DASXIG010000049.1:0-1919 GCA_036498105.1 Xanthobacteraceae bacterium
GCAGAGGCTGCACTGTTAGTCGTTGGCGATGTCGATCAACTGCCTTCGGTCGGGCCAGGGCAGGTGCTGGCCGACATCATTGCTTCGGGTGCCGTGCCCGTCGTGCGCTTGACCGAGGTATTCCGCCAAGCCGCCGAGAGCCGGATCATTGTCAATGCACATCGCATCAACCAGGGTCTGATGCCGGATCTCGCCCGTGTTGAAACTGGCGACTTCCACTTCGTTGATGCGGCGGACCCAGAAGAGGGCGTGCGAAAGCTGCTGACGATCGTGCGGGAGCGCGTTCCGAAGCGCTTCGGGTTCGATCCCATACGCGATATCCAGGTGCTCTGCCCCATGAACCGGGGCGGCCTCGGCGCTCGCTCGCTAAATATCGAGCTTCAGAAAGAGCTGAACCCGCCTGGTGAGGTCCGTATCGAACGGTTCGGTTGGACGTTCTGTCCGGGCGACAAGGTCATGCAGGTTGAGAACGACTACGACAAGGAGGTCTACAACGGCGACCTTGGCGTCGTGTCACGCATCGATCTGGAGGAAGGCAAACTGCACGCCGACTTTGATGGCCGCGCAATTACCTACGGGTTTGGTGAGCTGGATGAGCTGGTCCTTGCTTACGCGACGACAATCCACAAGAGCCAAGGGTCGGAATACCCCGCCGTCGTGATCCCGCTCAGTACCCAGCACTACCCGATGCTGCAGCGGAATCTCGTCTATACGGGGGTGACACGCGGCAGACGCCTGGTGGTACTCGTTGGGCAGTGGAAGGCGTTGGCTATTGTGGTCAAAGGAAGCCGAGTGAGGCGGCGTTGGTCGAAGCTACGGGAGTGGCTGATTGCCAGTGCTAGGCCAAACGCGGCGGTTCTGAAGCACCAAATCGACGGTTCATCAGGGAAGCAGGCCGTTAGTTGACCGACATTTACGTCGATGGTGATGCGTGCCCGGTGCGCGAGGAGATCTACCGCGTGGCGGCGCGTCTCAAGGTTAAAGTTTTCGTCGTCTCGAACGGCTCCCGACCGATCCGGCCACCAGGGATGTCGAACTTGAGCATGGTCTCCTCGACGCCACTGCAGATGCTGTCGAAAAATAACGTTCGCGGCGGGGCCGCCGTCAGGCCGGCGTACTTAGAAGCCGCCGATGCGGATCGACGTATCGGTTCCCGGGATCAGGAAAGAGCGCGGAAAGCTGCCCGCACCGATAACACTCGCGGCGCTGACGCTCGGAGTACCGCTCCCAGCCGGACCGCCGATTTGCGCCGAGCTGGCCGGTCCAACGCTGTGTGAGCCGGTGACCGGTGCAAAGGTTGACGTGTCTGTCGCCACCGAGCACCCGGTCAATACCGAGCCGATCAAGAGCATGACCATCCGCCTCCGCCAGTGCGCCGGCGGCGGCAGCCAGCCGCCTTGTTCCGGAGTCAGACCGCGGCGCGTTGCTCCGTCCCCGCCGATTGCGTGGCATAGAACTTCCCGTCGCGCTGCTCGATGCGGCCAGCCCGCTTGTGCCGCGAAATGGCAGCGCCGACATGGTTCGCGCGCGCGCCCTTGCATGCAGCGGTGATTTCCTGCTGCGTCTTGCCGGTCGCCAGGGCAAGCACCTGATCGCCGAGGCTCGACGAACTACGCTTGCCGCCAGCGGGTTTTTCGGTTGCAGGGCGCCGGCGCCCGCGGGATCCCACTGGAACCGCCTCCGTCGTTGTCGCGGTCGGCGTCTTGGCTGCGGCCGTCTTTTTTGTCTGTGTGCCTTTGCTGTAGCGCGCGAGCACACGCTCGGTCGCCTCCAGCTCCCTGAGCTGGCCAGTGAGCTTCTCGCGCTGCGCATCCGCGCGTGCGAGCGCCTCGCCGATCCGCTGCTTCTCCTTGGCGATCTCGTCCAATGTCGACATTTGTACCTTCGCGACAGAGTATAGGTTGATCAGGCTCGATCAA
>DASXIG010000050.1:0-2459 GCA_036498105.1 Xanthobacteraceae bacterium
CCACACGCTGTGCACGATATTGAGACGCGGCCCGAGCAGGCCGGCGCTTTCGAGATAGCTGATGAGAGACCCGTCGTGCTCCGCAAAGAGTTCGCGCGCGATAAGCGCCTGGCCCTTGGTCTCGTAGACGTGGGTGTAGACCGATAGATGGTGCTTGTCCGCGAGCTCCGCCAGCGCCTCCAGCATTTTCGGCGTGCAACGCTGGGGCGCGAACGGCGCAATCGCCCAATGCAAGGTGCCGCGCGCCGGCCGATGCTGGAGCTGATGCTCGAGGTAGTCGAGCTGCTCGCGCATGGGCAGCGCCTTGGTGCCGAGCATGTCCTGAACATCGGCGGGCAAGCTGTCCCGATGCCGAACCATGGCGATGGGAGGAATGTCTGAGACCATGGGCGAGAAAACGACGCGAATGCCCGCTTCGCGATAGGCGGACAGCACAGTGTCGGTGTACCGGTCATTCAGCGGCGTCAGCCCGAGCATGTCCTGCACTGTGGTGATGCCGCAGCGGAGGGACTCCAGCGCGCCGACCAGGGTTCGCGCGCGCACTTCCTCCGGGCTGCGGTTCTGCCCCATGGGCAGCGTGTAGAGGAGCCACATTTCGAGCGGCAGCTCCTCGAACAGGCCGCGGCATAGCGTGTCATGGGAGTGGTAGTGAGCATTGATAAGGCCGGGCACCACCAGCCGGCCGGACGCTTCAATGATTTCGACATCACCCGCAGCGACGAGGCGAGGTTCGACGGCTGAAATCGTGTCGTTTTCGATAAGGATGTCGGCTACGGGCGGATGATGAACATCGCCGTCATGGTCGTAAACCCGCCCGCCGCGAATCAGTAGCCTGCTCGTGCCCGCCATTGCGCAACATCGATATCACGCGCCGATCCGTCCTGAAAGGCACGCTAATCGCTGCTGCCTGCTTCGGGAACGATGCTCCCGGAAAGATTGCGTGGCCGGGCGTATGATCGTCGCCTCACAAGCTTGAACAGGTTGATTGGAAGCAAGATCGAGTGAAGGAGAAACACGGGATAAAGGTGGGCCAGCACTCCGTACACTCCGAACAGCACATTGCTGACCACCGCGAGAACGCGCAGCGGCACGATGGTGCTCATGCAGAAGCTGCCGAGGACCGCCAGCGCCGCGGCGTATCCCACGACATCAATCCACGGCATCGGGAAATTCCCTTTCGCTCGCGGCGAGCTGGTCAGGACGCTTTTCGGTGGTCAGCGCACGGGGCGGCGGTCTGCCATCGCGGCAGAGGAGAGGACGGGCTCGTTGCCGCTCTTTGCAATTTCGGTTGTGGTCCTGGTATAGGGCGCAGCAACGACGATCAGCACGAGCATGAGCAGGACTGCCGCGTAGACGGCTCCTACGCGCCACTTCCATTTTTTAATGAGAAGGCGATCTTCGGCCGTGAGCTTGTAGGGATAGGATCCGCGATTCATCAGAGCCTCCATCGGCTGGATACTGCCGAGTTATGCCCCTTGATCGCCTCCTCCTGTGTGACGAACGTCACACTTCAACACAAACTTGTTCTGATTGAACTAAGAGAACACACCGATGGCCGCTAGTCTCAAATCACTACAGACCAAATAGCTATTTGCCGCCTAATTGCGACACCATCGTGAAGATATTAATGCAATTATTGTAGACAGAGATGAGAAAAGTTTTGTGCATTGTGTCGATTTTTGCGTCAGTCCCAAGATTCGACCTGCGGCGTAGGGGCGAGTTTCAAACCCGCCCCTACAAGGCGCCGGAGCTTTGTGCGAACCCGGCTCTGCGGCGCGACGACCGCCGTCGTCTCTAATAATCGCGCGGCAGATGTTGCGACCATTTTGCGCGAATGCGCGCATCGAGCTCCTTGCTCGCGCGCGCGACTATCGGGAACGTGTTGCGCCGGGCGAACGGCTTGCAGGCATCGATGATCACGCGCGCATTGCGCCGGTCGGTCTCGCCGTCATAGCACATGGGGTCGAGCGCCGAGCTCCATCCGCCGCGGATGATCTCAACATCCTCGCGCACGTCGCAGCGGGTGGACATCGCCCAGATGACATCGTTGATGTTGGTGGGGTCGATGTCGTCGTCCACCACGATGGTCCAACGGTTGCAGTAGGCGCCGGCGTGGCAGTGGGAGGCGACGAGCCCGGCTTGCTTGGAGTGCCCGCCGTAAAGCTGCTTGATGGAAACGGTGAGCCAGAACCGGCTGCCGCCGGCTTCATGCGCCCACACGCCCTTTACCTCCGGCACCCCCGCCGCTTCCAGCTGGTTCCACACCGCCCCGCACCGATAGGTGCCGAGGTAGAACGTGTTGTCGTTCGGCGGCACGGCAGGGATGGCGCCGAGAAGGATCGGGTCGTCCCGGTGCATCATGGTGGAGATGCGGATCGCAGGCTCGGGCCTGCTGCCGCCTGCGTAATAGCCGGTCCATTCGCCGAGCGGTCCTTCCTGGATTTCATCCCCGGGGTGGA
>DASXIG010000051.1:0-10314 GCA_036498105.1 Xanthobacteraceae bacterium
CAGCGCGCCCACGAGCGGCCCCACGATGGAGCCGATCCGTCCGATGCCCAGCTCCCAGCCCGAGCCATTGGCGCGCAACGAGGTCGGATAGATCATCGCACCCACGACGTTGATGCCGGACTGGATGCCGAGCACCAGAAACCCCGCAAAGAACGTGGCCGTCAGCAGCGCGGTGGGCGAGGTCAGTCCTGCAAAGCCGATGGAGCCCACCACCGGCACCGCCAGCACGAACATCAAGCTGATCCCGAGAAAGCGATGGCGCTGCAGCCACCAGCACAGTGCCAGCGCGCCGACGGTCCCGCCGACCTGCAGCACGGCCCCTGCGAGCGCGGCCATAGGCGGCGGCAATTTGGCTGCGGTCAGCAGGGTCGGGGTCCAGCTCAGCAGAAAGAAATAGCCCATGAGGTTGAGCGCAAAAAGGAGCCAGAGCAGCGGGGTGATCAGTGCCAGACCATCGCGGAAGAGATAAACGGGATTGGAGCCGGGAAACTGCTTCTCGTCCTCGACCACGAAGCGCGCATTGGCCGGCGCCTTGAAATCGGGACGGATGGTGGCGATGAGGCCCTCCATCTTGGATCGTTGGCTCTCGTGCAGCGCCATGTATTTGATGGATTCGGGCAGCCCGAACAGCGCTGCGATTCCGACGACGATCGGCACGATACCGCCGATCTGGAACAGGATAGGCCAGCCATAAGTCGGCACTAAAGTCGCGGTCACGAAGCCTGGGATGGCGCCGCCGATCGGCACGCAGCCGACCGCAATGATCGCGAGTGTCGCGCGCAAATGGCGCGGAGCCGACTCCGCGTTGATGGCGACCACGTTGGGAATGACGCCGCCAATGCCGAATCCTGCCAGGAGACGCAGCCAGAACATTTCGGTGAGATTGGTCGCATACGCGGCCGCAAACGTGAAGACGCCGAACAGAAGATTGGAACCAATCAGCGCCGCTCTGCGGCCATAGCGGTCGCCCACCCATCCGAATAACCCCGAACCGAACAGAATGCCGACCAGACTTGCGCTGAACACCGGGCCGAGCTCGCCCGGCTTGAGGTTCCAGGCACGAATCAGGCTGGGCGCTGCGAAGGCAATGGCGCCGATATCGTAGCCGTCGATCAATACAATGAAGAACGACCAGATGAGCAGCTTGATCTGGAAAGGGCTCAGTCCCCGTTCGTCGAGCAGACGCGAGACCTGAACCTCGGATTGGACCGCCATTGTCTCTCCCTTTGCGCTTTTTTTGGGTGTTGTCCACGAGAAAGGTTATGCACAGGTCACGCCATGAGAGCACCATACCTCGATGCGTCAACGATGCATCTCCTCTGCATGGTGGCTAATTTAGCCGGCCAAATCGGCGCACGCCGAGTTGGCGGAATACCCGCTGCGTCTCGGCGCGCCACTCACTGCATTCGCCGACCTAATCCGCCCTATGATACCCACGTCAGTCGCCGAACACGGCGACTGCGCGGATCGGTGAGCCGGTGCCGTCGCGCCACTTGAGGGGAAGCCCGATGAAGCGGAATTCGCCACGGCTGATCAGTGCCTCCAGATTGCACAGGCTCTCCATGTGAGTGATGTCGAGCTCGAGGCAGGCCTTGTGAACGAGCGAATTCACCACGCCCATCGGCCCCGGCCGCATGGAATCGATACCGAAATGCACTATGTCCTGCTGCGCCAGCCACTCCGTCGCTTCGACGTTCACCCCTGGGTTGTCCGTCGCATAGGCGGGCGTGGGGAAGGTGCGTTCGTGATGCCCCGTGCACAGAAGCACCGTTCCTTTTTTCGGAATGGCGACGCCCGCTTTCTTCACCGCTGCTTCGAGATCGGACGGCACGATCTCGGCCTTGGGTGGAATGTGCCGTAGATCGAGACAAATTCCTTTCACGTAGCAGTATTCGAGCGGATACTCATTGATAGGCATTCCATTCTTTCCGAAATGACGAGGAGCGTCGATGTGCGTGCCGCCGTGGTCCGGCATTGAGATGAACATGACGCTGTTGCCCTGAATGTTTCCCGATTCGACAAACGCCTCCTCGTGGGTCTTCCAGACGCCATGAATGATCGGCGGTTGTCCGGGGTAAGTGGGCGTGCGGTGATAAAGCTCCCGGCTCAGATCGATGATTTCCATGGTCTAATTTCTCCCGTTCTCAGCGGATTGTCGTAGTCTCTCGGGTGTCTTGCCCCGCTTCGGGGCGGGGCACCCAGTAATCCCGACGCGGACGGTTGAGGCAAGGCCAATGCCGTGGTTGATGGGATCGTCCGCGTTGCTCGGACGATGACAACCGGAGACTGATGGTTCGCCGTGGTAATGCACTACGCCGCCGTGATGGCGCAAACGGAGACTTCCCCAGGATGAGCCAAAGTGCAGCCGGCGGAACCGGGACCGAGGACGAATGTATTCGCATTCCTCGCGCTTTGGTTTCATTGACTACGCGATCAGAGGGAAGGCATTGTTGGTGCGGCATACCCGAAATTCAGAGCATTGCGGGAGACCGATCGTGGAGATGTATACAAAAACCGCCGATCTCGACAGCTTTGTTCCCGTCATCGACATCGCGCCCTTTTTTGCCGGCAGCGCGGAAGGCAAGCGCCGCGTCGCCGATGAGATCGGTTGCGCATGTCGTGAGATCGGATTCTACGTCATCGTGGGTCACGGCGTCGATCCCGAGCTGGTGGACAAGGTCGAGAGCGTCTCGCGTGAGTTCTTCAGCCTGCCGCTCGAGGAAAAGATGCGGTTGCACGTGGGCAAGGAGCCTGGCGCTGTCGGATACGCCGCAATCGGCGACACTGCTCTGGCCTATACGCGCGGGCAGGTGGCGCCGCCTGATCTGAATGAGTCGTTTCAGATCGCGAAAGTAGACGCCGACGATGATCCTTATTTTCAGAACGACGCCGCCCGCGGATTGGTGCCGAAAAACCGCTGGCCGGAGCGGCCGGCAACGCTCAAGGAGCTTTATATAAGGTATTATCTGCGGATGGGACAGCTGGCGGCCGACCTGATGCGGCTCTCCGCCCTCGCACTCGATCTTCCGGAGAGCTACTTCGACGGCAAGATCGACCGGCACATCAGCCGGCTTAACGTGCGCCTATATCCCGAGCAGAAAACAGCGCCGCTGCCCGGGCAGCTCCGCGCCGCTGCGCACTCGGACTATGGCACGGTCACTATCCTGCGACCCGGGGACACGGTCGGCGGCCTGCAAGTGGCAGATCGGGAAGGCGGCTGGCACGATGTTCCATCCATTCCCAACTCGTTCGTTATCAATCAGGGCGACCTGATGGCGCGCTGGACCAACGACCGCTGGCTTTCGACACTCCATCGCGTCGCCAACCCGCCGGCAGAGGCCAAGGGCGGCTCGCGTCGATTATCGGTCGTGTTCTTCCACCATCCTAACTATGATGCCTCTGTATCCTGCCTGCCGACCTGTGTGGAACGGGGGTGCGCGCCCACCTACGAGCCGATCCGGGTGAGCGACTATTACAGCATGAAGCGAGCGCAGCAGCGCTCGGCGCGCGCCAAGGCGCTTGCGTCCGCTACGGCCTGATTGCGAGGAGAGTGCAGATGTTCGTGAGCGAGCGATTTCTCCCACGCATGTACGCGCTCGCGCTTTCAAGTGCGTTGCTGATAAAGCCCGCGCACTGCGTTGAGATCACTATCGGGCTCGGCGCCGAGCCGACCACGCTCGACCCACAGCTCGCCGATGACGGGAGCGAACGCGCCATCAACGACAACATCTACGAAACGCTGCTTGCCCGCACGCCCAAGGGCGATCTGGTGCCCGGGCTGGCCGAGGCCATGCCGGTGCAAAGCGACGCCGACGCATGGCGTTTCAAGCTGCGTCCCGGGATCAGATTTTCGAACGGAGAGCCGCTGAACGCCGATGCCGTGGCTCACAGCATCAAGCGCATTATCGATCCGAAATACAATTCGCAGCAAATCTCCTATTACTCCGCGATTACCGATGCCAAGAAGGTCGACGACCTCACCGTCGATGTGATCACCAAAGGCCCAGACCCGATCCTGCCGTCGCGCATGTACTGGATGAAGATCGTGCCGCCCGTTGCGAGCGCAAAACCCGATTTCATTGCAAGCCCCGTAGGTACCGGCCCCTACAAGCTGCTGAACTGGGCCCGCGGCTCCTCCATTAAGCTGATCAAGAACGATGGGTACTGGGGCAGCGCGCCGAGGGTCGATGCGGTCAGCTATCGGTTCATCGGCGAATCGGCCACCAGGCTCGCGGGGCTGATGGCCGGGGAGCTCGATCTCATCACAAACCTCCTGCCGGAATTCACCGACCGTGCGCCCAAGGCCAAGGTCGTCGTCGGACTGGAACAGCCCGTGATGGTGCTCTCGGCCCTGAGCGGCGTGACCGAGGATCAAAGAGTGCGCCAGGCGCTCAATTATGCCGTCGACAAGGAGGGTCTCGCGACCGGCCTGTTTGGCAGTTATGCGTCCGTAAGCCAAGGGCAGTTGCTGGCGCCGTCTTATTTCGGCTTCGATCCCCAGACCAAGGCTTATCCGTACGATCCTGATAAGGCCAAGGCCTTGATCAAGGAGGCGGGCGCCCAAGGCAAGACGATCACGGTCGTTGGAACCGCTGGACGCTGGCTCAAGGACCGCGAGATGGTGGAGGCCGTGGCACAGATGTGGACCGAAGCCGGCCTAAAGGTGGACGTGAAGATCTTCGAGTTCACCGAATATCTCAAGCGGCTGTTCGACCGCAACTCACGACCCGATGCGATCTTCGTGTCCAACTCGAATGAGCTCATGGATGCTGATCGCCCGCTGTCGGCCTATTACTCCATGAGCGGCCCTGGGTCTTCCAACGCGGACGCGGAAATGCGTGCGGATATCGATGCGGCCCGAGCTGAGACCGATACGGGAAAACGCGCAGCCCTCTACCACAAGGTTGTGCGGTATGCTCGCGAGAAGGCGTATTTAGCCTGGCTCATTCTGCTCAATGACATCTACGGCACAAGCGATCGCCTGGTGTGGGAGCCTCGCACCGACGCCAAGCTGCTCGTGAAGGAAATGAGCGTCACGAAATGAGCGCAGCCTCTTCGTCGTCATCAATTGAGCATCCGGACGATCTCGGAACTACGTGAGGCCGGATGTGGCACGGCGTTTGCCACAAGCCCCGCGCACCGCGATTATCGGATGTCCCACCTGAAGGGGCATGGCGAAGTCACGTCGGTGAAGAGGCTTAAAATCAGGAGTTGAGCGCCGCGTGGGTGCCTTTATTGCCAGACGATTCTATCACGGAATCTACGTCGTTTTCGGCGTCACCACCGTCGTCTTCGTGGTCACCCGCGTAATCGGCGACCCGATCTCCGCCATGTTGCCGATGGAGACCTCGGCGGCGCAGCGGGACGCCTTTGCTCATGAGCTCGGCCTCGATCGCCCGTTTTACATCCAGTTCTTCGACTTCCTGGCGGACGTCGTACATCTGAACCTGGGCAACAGCTTGTGGCAGCATCGTCCGGTCACGCAAATCGTTTTCGAAAGGCTGCCGGTTACGCTTTATCTCGTCGCTGCCGCGATGGCGATCGCGATCGCATTGGCGATTCCCCTCGGCATGGTGGCGTCGCTCAAGCCGGGCCGCATTGCCGACCGCATCACCGTCGTGCTTAGTCTGCTCGGTCTATCGGTGCCGCAGTTCTGGCTGGGCCTCCTCCTCATCATGCTGTTTGCGGTGAACCTGCGCTGGTTTCCGACCTCCGGCAGCGGCGACCTCAAGCATCTGGTATTGCCGGCCCTCACGCTGGCGGTGCCCGCCATGACGCGCATGCTGATGATGGTGCGCTCCTCGATGCTGGATGAGCTGAACACGCAGCACATCAAGGTCGCGATCGCGAAGGGGCTGCCGTTTCGCCGTGTTGTGGGGGTGCATGCGCTACGCAACATCGCCGTTCCGGTGATGACGCTTGCCGGCTGGGAGACCGTGCGCGCGCTTGCCGGCTACTCGGTGATAGTGGAATCGGTGTTCGCGTGGCCGGGGCTCGGGCTTGCCGCCGTGCAGGCGATCGAGCGGCAGGATCTGATTTTGCTGCAGGGGATCGTCTTTTATGTCGCTGTCATCGTCGTCATCATCAACATCGCTCTCGATGTCGCGCAAAAGCTCGTAGATCCGCGCGTGAAGTTCGGTTGAGATGTCGAGCACGGAGGTTGAATTACTCGATGCGCCGCCAGTGGGCGCAATCGTATCCGAGCTAAGACGCCCGGGCGCGAGGATGGACATGCTAGGCGGCCTCGCCCGGGAGCTGTGGTCCGATCGGGCGGGCTTCATCGGCTTCATCATCCTCCTGGCCCTGGTTCTCACTGCGATCTTCGCGCCGCTGGTCGCGCCTTTCGATCCCACGGCGCAGTCGCTGCGGGCCCGGTTGCTGCCGCCGGTCTGGCTGCCGCGCGGCACCGTCGCGCATCTGTTGGGCACCGACTATCTTGGCCGCGACGTCCTGAGCCGGCTCGTTTACGGATCGCGCGCTTCGCTCGCGATCGGCGCGTCTGTCGTGGCGCTCGCCGGCTCATTTGGCGTGGTGATGGGGCTCGTCGCGGGCTACGCAGGCGGACGCACCGACAATGCGGTGATGCGAGCCATCGACACGCAGATCGCATTCCCCGGGCTCCTGCTCGCGCTCATCATCCTCGCGACCATCGGCCCAACGCCCGCGACCGTGGTCGTTGTGCTCGCGCTGAACGGATGGATGGTCTATGCGCGCATGACGCGCGGCATCGTGCTGTCCTTGCGGCAGATGCCCTTCGTGGAGGCGGCCGAGATGATCGGTTGCCGGCCAAGCCGGGTAGTGTTTCGCCATCTTCTGCCGAACCTGATCTCGCCGCTGCTCACGTTGATGATGCTCGAATTCGCCCGCGTGGTGCTGGCGGAGGCTTCGCTCTCGTTTCTCGGGCTCGGCGTTCAGCCGCCCGCAAGCTCCTGGGGGCTCGATGTCGCGACCGGCAAGGCCTACATCTTCAATGCGTGGTGGCTCGCGACCTTCCCCGGCTTTGCGATCGCCCTTACCGTGCTCGCGATCAATCTGGTTGCCAGCTGGGCGCGGGTGACGTCCGACCCACAGGAGCGCGAGAAGCGCTTTGCCCGTTCGCTGCAGGGACGGTTCCGTATAAATGCCGCGCCGCCGGTGCCGGCAAGCTCAGACGGGCTGGTGGGACAAAGCCTCCTCTCTATCCGCGACCTCGCCGTTCGCTTCCACACGCGAGCAGGCACGCTGCCCGCAGTGCGCGGGATTGCGCTCGATGTGTGCCGCGGCGAGGTGCTCGGGATCGTGGGCGAAACCGGTTCGGGCAAGAGCGTCACCGCGCAGGCCATCATGGGCCTCATCAACCTGCCGGGCGTGATCGGTGCCGGTCATATTTTCTGGAAAGGTCGCTCTCTGCTCGGAGCTGGGGGCGCGTCATATGCGCGCAAGATCCGTGGCAAGGAAATCGCGATCATCTTCCAGGACCCGATGACCTCGCTAAATCCGCTGCTGACGATAGGCACTCAGATAGGCGAGGTGTTGAATCATCATCTCCGCCTGTCCGGCGCTGCGGCGCACACGCGCACTATGGAGCTTCTGTCGCTCGTCGGTATCGCCGCACCCGATCGGCGCATGCGCCAATACCCGCACGAGCTCTCCGGAGGCATGTGCCAGCGTGTAATGATCGCCATGGCGCTCGCCTGCGAGCCCGCCCTCCTGATTGCGGATGAGCCTACTACCGCGCTCGACGTGACCATCCAGGCGCAAATCCTCGATTTGCTCGCATCACTACAGACAAGGCTCGGGCTCGCCATCATTCTGATTACCCACGATCTCGGTGTGATTGCGCGGATGTGTGATCGCGTCGCCGTCATGTACGGCGGCCGCATCGTGGAGGAGGGGACTACGGCGGCAATCTTCGAGCGGCCGCTGCACCCCTACACCGCTGGCCTGCTGCGCTCCACTCCAAGACTCGCAGGTCAGAAGGAGCGGTTGGAAACGATCGAAGGCTCGCCGCCCAATCTTCTGCTGCCGCCGGTCGGCTGCTCTTTCGCATTGCGCTGCGCGTTCGT
Source organism: Xanthobacteraceae bacterium (assembly GCA_036498105.1). Taxonomy (GTDB): domain Bacteria; phylum Pseudomonadota; class Alphaproteobacteria; order Rhizobiales; family Xanthobacteraceae; genus VAZQ01. The sequence continues at coordinate 8,046 of DASXIG010000051.1, forward strand.
GCGAGAGGTTTGCACAACAAGCGACCCACCTCGGATGGTCACCGCGGATGGACGCAGCGCCGCATGCTGGCTGGTTGAAGACGCGGCCAACCCCGGCGGACTTTCCGAACACGGATCGCAGCCGCATGCTTGAGGTAGCCTCGCGCCTTTCCGCCGCGCGCTCGGACGCAAGCCCGCTCCTGGCGGTGGAGGGGATCAGCGTCTTCTTTCCACTGCCGAGCAACGCACTGTTTTCGCGCTCCTCTCCCCTGCTTCACGCCGTGGATGGCGTGAGCTTTACGCTCCAACGCAGGGAGACGCTGGGCCTCGTCGGCGAATCCGGATCGGGAAAGACAACGACTGCGCGCGCGGTGATGCGACAGGTTCAGCTCGACCGGGGCCGCATCCGACTTGACGGGCAGGACATCACCGATCTTGCCGGCGAGGAGCTCCGCCGCATGCGCCGGCACATGCAGTTCGTTTTCCAGGACCCCTATGGCAGCCTCAACGCGCGCATGACCGTGCTCGACACGGTGGCCGAGCCTCTCATAGTGCACGGCTTCGCCAAGCGCCCGAAGGAGGTGCGGGACAAGATAATCTCGCTCCTGGAACTGGTCGGTCTGCCGCCGGATGCGGCCGATCGCTATCCCCACGCCTTCTCTGGCGGACAGCGTCAGCGCATCGGCATTGCTCGCGCGCTTGCCATCTCTCCCGAGCTCATCGTCGCCGACGAGCCCGTGTCCGCGCTTGATGTTTCGGTACGGGCGCAGGTCGTGAACCTTCTGCAGGATCTTCAGCAGCGGCTCGGGCTGGCGTATTTGTTCATCGCGCATGACCTTGCGATCGTCCGTCACATCTCGCATCGCATTGCCATCATGTACGCTGGGCGCATCGTCGAGATCGGGAGGCGGGATGCCATTTATGACGCGCCGCGCCACCCCTACACCGAGACGCTGCTGTCGGCGGTGCTGGAGCCGGATCCAAAGGTCGCACGCGCGCGATCGGGTCAGGCCGCCGCGGCGGAGCCGCCCAATGTGATCAATCCCGGGCCGGGCTGCCGCTATGCCGCGCGCTGTCCGCTGGCGCGCGACCGTTGCCGGCGGGAAACGCCTGCTCTCACCCCCCGAGCGGGGGGGCACCTGGTCGCCTGCTTCGAGCGGTGATTTTCCGCAGGGCGTGCTACCGCGCGATCCGGGTGATCTTGGACCCTTCAAGCGTCAGATTATACATCAGCCCCTTCTGATCGAAGATGAAGCCGACGATCGGGCTCCGCACGCTGTTGGTGTCGATCGCGCCGCCCGCGCCTATCGCGATGATGGCAACGGAGCCATCGACCCCGACTTTCCAGCCGTCCGAGCGCTGAAACCCTGCAAGCGCGGACTCCGTCATGAACATGATGATGACGGAGCGAGCCTGCGCGCCGAACTGGAAACCGATCGAGCCGGAGATGATGTTGTAGTATCCGGCGTTCCTGCCGCGAACGAGCAGAGCGCCCTCGCCATATTCTCCACCGATCCCGAACCCCGCCTTGACCACAGTTGGGAAGACCAGAATGGCCACCGCCTTGTTGGCGAGCTCGTGCGACGACCAGACTTCGCGGAAGAACTGATCGAGCGTGGTCCGCACTTCGAAGTCGATCTGCGGCCCCGAGGCGGCCTTGCTCCGCGACGGCAGGCAGAAAGCGGCGACTGCGGCCAGCAGGACAGGGCACACCGTTCGTCTCGGTATTCTGACGCGTATCACGTTTCTCCCCCCGGTCGCCCACAGCGAAGCGTCTCACTTATCAGAGCCGGTTGCGGCAAATCGAAGACCTACGCGGCAGCGCGTCAGCCCGCCCGACGTTGCGGCCTCTGCCCCTGCGCGATAAAGATCGGCCGTTCGACTGAGATCTCAGCGTTCGCCTATTCCGGATGGCCGCATGAAGAAAATCTATCCCGACGCCCGCAGCGCACTCGATGGCCTTTTGCACGACGGCATGACGATCATGGCCGGCGGCTTCGGCCTGTGCGGCATCCCGGAAACCTTGATCATGAGCATTCGCGACGCCGGGGTCCGGAACCTGACCGTCGTCTCTAACAACGCGGGCATCGACGGGGTCGGTCTGGGCATTCTTCTGGACACTAAACAGATCAAGAAAATGATTTCGTCTTATGTCGGCGAGAACAAAACCTTCGCGCAGCAGTATCTCGCAGGAGAGCTCGAGATCGAGTTTAACCCGCAGGGGACGCTGGCAGAGCGCATCCGCGCGGGCGGCGCGGGCGTTCCGGCGTTCTTCACCAGGACCGGTGCC
>DASXIG010000052.1:0-1528 GCA_036498105.1 Xanthobacteraceae bacterium
CTCGGCGTGCACGAAGTTGTCCGGCAGCGGCTGCGGGGCGCGGGAGGCCCAGTCGAGATAGAGCCACTCGGCCACGATGAGGACCGAAAGCGCGGCGGCATAGCTGCGCGTTTCCGCCGCTTCGCGCATGATCGCCTTGAAGCCAATGGTCGGCTCAGTGTCGGGGGCGGCTGCGCGCCTGTCCTCGGTGACGCCGAGCGCCTCGAACGCGCGCAGGAAATAGGTGTTCTCCTCGGCCGACACCATGCCGATGAAGCGACCGAACCGAAGCCTGGCCTCGAATGTGTCGGCGCTGGCAAGCGCCGCGCCGAGCAGGATCAAGAAGCTGTCGAGGAAGCGGTGGTCCTGGATGAGATAGCGCGCCATCACCGCATCCGGCACGGCTCCAGCGAACAACTCCTCGACAAAGCGATGCCCCACGGCATGCGACCAGTCAGGTTCGCTCGCAGCTCGCAAGGTTTCAGTGAAGCGTTTAGACATGATGCTGGTTCCCACCGACTGTTCAATCATCAGGAATGGCTCACTACACCGAGCCGCAGCGCGTTGAAAGCGGGTATGCGTCTCGTGGTAGCATTCGTCGTTGTAGACGGGCCGCACGTTCCTGCTGACGTTACCGGGATAGAAATGATGCGGGAACTGAGCCGTTAGGCGAGTTTTGAAATGGCTCGGCTGGAAGAATATGTGGCGCGCTGATCCGCTTGTCTGGGGCCGCGGACCTCGCGCCTTCGAGGTGTTCCTGGAACCAACCTGCCCGTTTTCCGTCAAGGCGTTCGGCAAACTTGACGAGCTTCTCGGCCAAGCGGGCGAGGACCACATCACTATCAAGCTCCGCCTACGGTCGCAGCCCTGGCACATGTACTCGGGCGTGATCGTGCGCTGCATCCTTGCCGCCTCGACCCTCGTAAGCGGAAAGGCGGCAGCAAAATCTGTTATGGCGGCGGTAGCCGCGCATCGTGAAGAATTTGAATTCGAGCGTCATTGCAGCGGGCCGAATCTTGATGCTACGCCCAACGACATCATCAGGCGGATCGAGCGCTACAGTGGCGTAAAACTTGCGGAGGCTTTCGCGATCCCCGATCTCGACCGTGAGGTGAAGTGGCACTGTAAGTATGCCCGCCAGAACGGTATCCATGTGTCGCCCACTTTCATGGTCGACGGGCTGGTTCGGGCCGACATGAGCAGTGGCGACCCCGTCGCCGATTGGGCGTCGCGCATTCTAAAAGATTGATTCAACCGAAACTTATGTATGCGAGGGTTTTCGCGCTCGTCGTACTGAGCGCCGGACACCCCCCTAGACATCAATCGCGGTTCGGGAAGACAGTGCGCTCGCGGCTGATCGACTGAGCGGATCGGCGGCTGTTCCCTTTGAGCGGCCGCTACCGGGAAGGGCCCGGATGCCGGCCCAGCGCGAGCTGACTTGTTCGGAGGCACAGCATGGAGCGTCGCCGGCTTGGGCAGTTGGAGGTTTCGGCCGTCGGTCTCGGCTGCGGCACGATGACCCCATTCTACGGCGAGCCCGACCGCGCCG
>DASXIG010000053.1:0-2652 GCA_036498105.1 Xanthobacteraceae bacterium
CTGCCGCATCCGGGTTGGCACGGGTGAGGCTGTGCGGATCTACCGGAGAGGCACCTGCAACGACGTCGAGCCCGAGCGCGAGGTCAGCCACCGTCCGCGCGATCAATCCGAGATGGATGAAGTTTGCGAACGCCTCCGGCACGCGGTCGTGCGGCGCCGTGCCGAGTGTGGGCTTGATCCCGTACACGCCGGTACAGGCGGCAGGCAGCCGGGTGGAGCAGCCCGCGTCAGTGGCAAGCGAGATGGACGAGAGCCCGGTCGCCGCCGCAACCCCTGCGCCCGCCGAGGAGCCGCCGGATGTGAGCTCCGGGGCCCTGGGGTTCCTGGTCAGTCCGGTGAGCGGGGAGAAACCGAGCGGCGAATGGGCGAACTCGGTGGTCGTGGTCTTGCCGATGACCACGGCGCCTGCCGCCCGCAACCGCGCAACCGCAGCGACGTCCGATTTGGCGGGCGGAGCCTGCGCCATCAGCGGCGAGCCCCAACGCGTCGGCATGCCGGCCACATCGAGAATGTCCTTGACCGAGACGGGCACGCCGGCGAGCGCGCCCGGGTCGTCGCCGCGCCCGATGTCATGGGCAAGCTCGGCCGCCCGCGCAGTCGCGGCCACATCGGCCAGCGTTGCAAACGCATTGAACCTCGCCTGCAGCGAATGCGCGCGCTCCAGGACGACGCGCACGATCGCGCGCGGATCGCGCTCTCCGCTCTTGTGCTCGCGCGCGAGCGTCACGGCATCGGGCAGCGGTGCGCTCAGTTCCATATCAGTTCCTTGGGACAGGCTTGCCAAGCAATTGCGAGTTCAGCACTATGATCGCGATTGCAAACAGGAGGAGGACGCGATGGCACAGGAGCCGCTGGCAACCAAGGGAAATTTCCTTCACATCTACGACTTCCGCGTTCAGAAGGGGCATGAGGAGGAGTTCATCAAGTCGTTCGAGCAGTTCGACTACTCTGACGTCAACCCCATGCACAAGTCGAAGGCGCAGGTGAGGGACGGCGTGCTCTGTCGCGACACCGAGGACCCGCAGCGCTTCTTTCTGATCGCGGAATGGGCCGACATCGACGAGCATGCACGCATCCGCAAGGTTCTCGCCAACGAGATCAAGCCGGAATTCATCAAATACATCGAGGGCGGAAAATTCATCCCCAAATACGTCGAGGTGGTATCCTCCACGCCCGATGAGATCCTCAACAAGGCCGCCGGCTGACCTGCGGCCAATGCGCCGTCTCTATACCTTCTTCCGCTCGTCGACATCCTATCGGCTGCGCATTGCGCTTGCGCTCAAAGGCCTCGAATGGGAACCGCGCTACGTCAGCCTGCCGAGCATGGAGCACCGCGCGCAGGATTACATGGCGTTGAACCCGCAAGGGCTGGTTCCCGCGTTGGTCGAAGAGGACGGCGCCGTGCTGGCCCAGAGTCTCGCCATGATCGAGTATCTGGACGAGAAATACCCCGAGCCTCCGCTCATGCCGCGCGCTCCCATCGAGCGCGCCTATGTGCGCGGCCTTTCTCAGATCGTCGGCTGCGACGTCCATCCGCTCAACAATTCGCGCGTGCTGAAATGGCTCGCCGGGCGCTGGGAGTTCAGCGAGGACGAGGTGAACGAGTGGTACGCGCACTGGATGACGGAGGGGATGCGCTCGTTCGAGACCACGCTTGCCCAGCACAAACGGTCGGGGAAATTCTGCCTGGGGGACGGTGTGACCATGGCTGACGTGTGCCTGGTCCCGCAGATTGCCAATGCGCGCCGCTTCAACTGCCCGCTCGACAAGTTTCCGCGCAGCGTGGCAATCGCCGATGCGGCCGCGCAACTGCCCGCGTTCAAGGCGGCGCATCCCTCCATCCAGGGCGATGCGGCGTAGCGCGGGCCATGCCAATCACACCGGCAGGCAGAGCGCGTTGTCGATCAGCAGGCTGTCGTAGATGCAGCGGCGCTCGGCAAGCTTGAGCGCTCCGTCCACCCTGCGGAACACGTCATGATAGGCGCCGACCTGGTGCAGCTTGGCTTCCGGGCGGTCGTACAGGACCTGGGTGAGAACGTAGTTCGCCCGTGCACGAATGCCGCCGTCGGGATCTTCGCCCAGGATCTGGAGATTGCCAATGATGTGGCGGAGATAGCGCGGCGCGAACATCGTTGTCTTCTCGAGCGCGAAGGCGCGGTCGTAGATCATGCGCTTGCTGTCGCAATAGATCAGGCCGACCGGCATGCCGTGGTCGGCATTCTCGCGCGAGATGACCACGTAGAAGGCATCGTCGGTGAACATCTCGACCCAGTCGAGCAGCCGTTGCTCGTCGAGTGCCGCCGCGTAGGCGGCGTTGAACGCGTTCACCTCGTGATGGAGCAGGAGCGCGTTCAGGCGTGCTTCACGGGTCTGCGCCGAGGGAACGTCGAGCATTGCGCGCGCCTCTACAGCCCCATTTCCTGCCGCCAGTGCCTGTACATCGCGCGGATGGCGGCCTCCGAAATAAGCGTGTCGGCGGTGCCGGCTTCGCTCGCCGGGTCGAGCTTCACTAGGTGCCGCTTGTCCGGAACGCGCCGCATCCCGTCCTGCACGAATTTCATCGCTTCGTTGTCTTCCAGCCCAAGGAAGCCGGCCGGCCCCATCAGGTTGCCTTGCCGCAGGCGATGCCGCGTCATCTCCTCGTCGTCGCCT
>DASXIG010000054.1:0-6375 GCA_036498105.1 Xanthobacteraceae bacterium
AACGACGACCAGCAGCCGGAACAGCCCGGGCCCTCCGACATTCGCCCCATCTCCATCACCGAGGAGATGAAGCGCAGCTACCTCGATTACGCCATGAGCGTGATCGTGGCACGCGCGTTGCCCGATGCCCGCGACGGGCTCAAGCCGGTGCACCGGCGCATCCTCTATTCCATGCACGAGAACGGGCACACGCCCGACAAGAAATACGTCAAGTCGGCGCGTGTGGTCGGCGACGTGATGGGCAAATACCACCCGCACGGCGACCAGGCGATCTACGACGCGCTGGTGCGCATGGCGCAGGACTTCTCCATGCGCCTTCCTCTGATCGACGGGCAGGGAAACTTCGGCTCGGTCGACGGCGATCCCCCGGCGGCCATGCGCTACACCGAATGCCGCCTGGCCAGGCCGGCGATGGAGCTCCTCGAGGACATCGACAAGGACACCGTCGATTTCCAGCCCAACTACGACGGCAACGAGAGAGAGCCCGTTGTCCTGCCGGCGCGCTTCCCCAATCTTCTGGTCAACGGCGCGGGCGGCATTGCCGTCGGCATGGCGACCAACATCCCGCCGCACAATCTCGGCGAGGTGATCGATGCCTGCATCGCGCTGATTGACAATCCCGGCATCAGCATCGACGAGCTGATCGAGATCGTCCCGGGTCCGGACTTTCCGACCGGGGGGATCATTCTCGGCCACCAGGGGATTCGCGCCGCCTATCAGACCGGTCGCGGCTCAATCATCATGCGCGGGAAGGTCGAGATCGAGACCCTGCGCGGAGACCGTGAGGCGATCATCGTCAGCGAGATACCCTATCAGGTGAACAAGGCGGCAATGGTCGAGCGCATCGGCGAGCTCTGGCGCGACAAGAAGATCGAAGGCATCGCCGCCTTGCGAGACGAATCCGATCGTTCCGGCTATCGCGTCGTGGTCGAGCTGCGGCGCGACGCCATGGCCGATGTCGTGCTCAATCAGCTCTACCGATATACCGCATTGCAATCGACCTTTGGCGCCAATGTCGTCGCGCTGGAAGGCGGCCGGCCGCAGGTCATGAACCTCAAAGACCTGCTCCAATCCTTCGTCGCGTTCCGCGAGGAGGTGATCTCCCGGCGCACCAAGCACCTCCTGAACAAGGCCCGCGACCGCGCCCATGTGCTGGTCGGACTGGCGATCGCGGTGAGCAATATTGACGAGGTGATCAGGCTGATCCGAGCCTCCCGAGATGCCAACGAGGCGCGCGAGGCGTTAATCGCGCGCGACTGGGCGGCGCGCGATGTCGCGGCCATGATCACGCTCATCGACGATCCGCGCCACCGGGTAACCGGGGAGGGGACCTACAAGCTCTCAACCGAGCAGGCCAAAGCCATTCTCGACCTGCGGCTGCAGCGCCTGACCGCGCTCGGCCGCGACGAGATTCAGGCGGAGCTCGACAGGCTCGCCGTCGAGATCGCCGATTACCTCGACATCCTGCGCTCGCGCGCGCGCATCCAGTCCATCGCCAAGGATGAGCTCACCGCGGTGCGGACCAAATTTGCCACGCCGCGGCGCACCCAGATCGTGGATCAGGAAGGCGAGGTGGAGGACGAAGACCTGATCCAGCGCGAGGATATGGTCGTCACGGTGTCGCACCTCGGCTACGTCAAACGCGTTCCGCTCTCGAATTACCGGGCGCAGCGGCGCGGCGGCAAGGGCCGCTCCGGAATGCAGACCCGCGAGGAGGATTTCGTCTCCCGGCTGTTCGTGGCTTCGACTCACACTCCGGTTCTGTTCTTCTCCTCGCACGGTCGCGTGTACAAGGAGAAGGTTTGGCGGCTGCCCCTGGCAGCCCCTCAGGCGCGCGGAAAGTCTCTGATCAACATCCTGCCGCTCGAACAGGGTGAGCTCGTCACTACGGTCATGCCGCTGCCCGAGGACGAGAGGACCTGGGCCGATCTCGACGTGATGTTCGCGACCACGCGCGGCACCGTTCGCCGCAACAAGCTCTCGGATTTCGTCGACGTGCGGCGCTCGGGCATCATCGCCATGAAGCTCGATGAAGGCGAAGGCATCGTGAATGTCGCGATCTGCACCGAGCGCGACGATGTGCTGCTCACGTGCGCCGGCGGGCAATGCATCCGCTTTCCCGTTACCGATGTTCGCGTCTTCCAGAGCCGCACCTCCATGGGGGTGCGTGGGATCACGCTTGCGGAGGGCGACAAGATGATCTCGCTCTCCATCCTGCGCCATGTGGATGCCACCGCGGAGGAGCGTGCTGCCTATCTCAAGCGCGCAACCGCGGTGCGCCGGGGCCTGACGGAAGAGGCCGAGGAAACGTCGGTCGATGCGGAAGAGGCGAGTGGCGCCATCGAGCTGGGCGAGCAGCGCTATGTCGAAATGTCCGCTGCCGAGCAGTTCGTGCTTACGGTGTCGGAGCGCGGCTATGGCAAGCGGTCGTCGTCGTATGAATACCGCATCACCAACCGCGGCGGGAAGGGCATCGTCGCCATGGACGTGCGCGAACGCGATGGCTCGATCCGGCGGAAGACCGGGAGCCTGATCGCCTGCTTTCCGGTCGAGGATGAGGATCAGCTCATGCTGGTCACGAATGGCGGCCAGCTCATTCGAACGCGCGTCGAAGGCATCCGCATTGCCGGACGCTCTACCCAAGGGGTAATCATATTCAATACCGCCGAGGACGAACGTGTCGTGTCGGTCGAGCGGATCAGTGAAGAAGGCGAGGAACAGGCAGGTTAGGAGTTCGGTCATGGTTGCAGTACTGGAACAAGAGACGCTGCCCGACTCAGTCGAGGCCACGCTCAACTACATTGTCGACACCGGGGAGAAGATTTTCACCGAGACGGCCGTGCCGGGCTCGGTCGATGTGCGCAGCGGCGGTCAGCAGGACCCCCGCCGGATCACTATCCGCAACGGCCGGCGGTTTGCGGATCAATTCGGGCTGGAGCAGAACGGCTTCCGATTTGTCCCCCATGATACCGAGGTGAAGGACTTCTTCGAAGAGGAGCAAATCCGGCGCGTCTACTACCCCGAGATGGAAGCTCTAGTGAAAGCCGAAAGCGGCGCATCACAGGTGGTCGTGTTCGATCATACCCTGCGCACCGCCGACGACGAATTGCGCCAGACGCAGAAAATCCGCGAGGTCGTGCGCCGCGTGCACAATGATTATACCGAGTGGTCCGCGCCCCAACGCGTGCGTGACCTGCTGCCGCAAGAGGCCGAGGAGCTGCTGCGCCGACGGTTTGCCATCGTGCAGGTCTGGCGACCCATCCGGCATCCTGTCGAGACGTTTCCGCTGGCGATTTGTGACGCGCGAACGCTGTCGGTAGACGATCTCGTCGTCTCCGAGCGGCGATATCCGAACCGCGTGGGTCAGACCTACGCGATCAAATACAATCCCGCGCACCGCTGGTACTGGTTTCCGCGCATGCGGCGCGAGGAAGCGATCGTGTTCAAGGTCTTCGATTCCCTCAGAGACGGCCGGGCACGATGGACTGCCCATACGGCGTTCGATGACCCGAGCTCGCCGCGCAATGCACGTCCGCGCGAGAGCATCGAGATCCGCACGCTCGCCTTCTTCTGAAGGTCTCCATGGTTAGGCTGTGGACGCGACGGCTTGCGTCGTGCCCACAGCCCTAGCCACAGGAGGTAGCAACGCTTCAGGTTAGCCCTTCGTGACGACGGGAGGAGCCTTGCCCTTGCCGACGCCAACGCAGCCAACCATGCCGATCGCGACGATGGTCGCAACGAGCGCAACAAAAATCTTCTTCATTGGAGCCCCCGAGTTGAGTGGAATCCGTTCCGTAACAATCGATCATTAACCACTTAACCAGCGCGCGTTCTAGTGTAAAAAAGCCACAGTGCGCACCAAAGCGCGCGGGGACTATGAGACACTGGTAAAATGTCGGTGCCCAACGACAACAACCAAAAAAGAGATAATGTTGTGCGGCTGGGCACCGAGACCTTGTTTGCGATCGGTGAGGAGCTGCGTCGCATGTACGAAGCCGACTTGCGCTCGAAACTTTCTGCCGAACTAGAGCAACTCATGCGGCGGATCCAGCGCGGCGACGATCTGCCTTAATGGCGAGCACCGAGCCGGACGCACGCTTCATGGCGCTGGCGCTGGCGCTCGGCCGGCGCGGCCTCGGGCGCACGTGGCCGAACCCGGCCGTGGGCGCGCTGGTCGTCAAGAACGATATGATTCTCGGCCGGGGCTGGACCCAGCCCGGTGGGCGCCCTCACGCTGAAACCGAAGCGCTGGCTCGCGCCGGATCTGATGCCCGCTCGGCGACGCTCTACGTGTCGCTCGAGCCGTGCTCCCATCATGGCCGCACTCCGCCCTGCGTGGATGCCATCATTGCCGCTGGCATTGCGCGCGTCCTCTCGCCAATGGCCGATCCCAATCCTGAAGTGGCAGGGGCGGGGCACTGGAAGCTTGCCGAAGCAGGAGTGGAGGTCGAGGTCGGGATAGGGGCAGAGGAGGCGCGGCGGGCGCATGCCGGTCACATCCGGCGCATGCAGGACGGCCGTCCCCACACTGTCCTGAAGCTCGCATTGTCGGCCGACGGCAAGGTTGCGCTATCCGGCCGTCGCCCCGCCGGCATTACGGGGGAGGCGGCACGCCGACGCGTTCACCTGACGCGCGCAATGAACGATGCAGTTGCGACGGGCATCGGCACGGCCCTCGCCGATGACCCTCAGCTCACTTGCCGGCTGCCCGGGATGCATTCGCCTGTGCGCATCGTATTCGACGGCAAATTGCGCCTGCCGCTTGCGAGCAAGCTGGTCTCCAGCGCATCGGTGACCCCGCTCTGGGTTGTCACCAGCGATCGCGCCCCAGGAACGCTCGAGCTGGAGCTCAAGGCGCGCGGGGTCGAGGTATTGCGGGTGCAGGAGAACGCCGCCGGCCGGCTCGACCTTTCTGCAGCCCTGAAGCTTTTGGCGGAGCGTGGGTTTACGCGGATTCTGTTCGAGGCGGGACCGGTTCTCTCGACCGCCCTGCTGGAAGCCGATCTGGTGGACGAAGCCATTCTCTTTCATTCCATAATGGTGATCGGGCCGGACGGCATTGATGCACTCGAAGGGCTTCCGCTTTCCAGCTTGACCGAGTCTTCGCGCTTGGGCCGCGTGGCTTCCGAAACGGTAGGGGCCGACAGAGTCGAAACTTTCGTGCGGCCGGTCGCTTGAGGGACACCTGAGCCATTGAATGTTCACCGGCATAGTTAGCAACATTGGGGAGGTTATTGCGCTCGATCCGCGGGCAGAAAATCTCGTTCGCCTCACGATCGCATGCAGCTATCCTGCGCAGACCATCGCCATCGGGGCCTCGATTGCGTGCAGCGGGGTGTGCCTGACTGTAACCGCCCAGGGCAGCAAACACGGTCGGAATTGGTTTGCCGCCGATGCGGCAGCCGAAACGTTGCGGATAACGACCGTCGGGCGCTGGCGGCCCGGGACACACGTCAACCTCGAGCGTGCGCTCAAAGTTGGAGACGAGCTCGGGGGCCATATCGTCGCCGGCCACGTAGATGGCTTGTCCATTCTCGTCGCGCGCGACGATTTGACCGACATGGCGAAACTGACGTTCCGTGTGCCCTCAGAGCTGTCGCGCTTCATCGCGGTAAAGGGCTCCGTCGCAGTCGACGGCATCTCACTCACCATCAATGACGTCGCGGACGAGAGGTTTTCCGTGATGATCATCCCGCACACGCTTGCTGTCACAACGCTTCACACCCTTCGGATCGACGATTGTGTCAATCTCGAAGTCGATCTCATGGCGCGTTACGCGGCGCGACTGCTGGAGCGAGCATAGAAGGAGAAAAAGCACCGGACGCAGTTTTCCGAAGAATTGGCGCCGCACTCCTTCTCTTGCTTCCCCGTCCATCCGCTTGTACGACCATTCCATCGCGGAGATGAGGTGATGGCGGAGCCGCGCAGATCGGTGAATACGCAGTCTGCGGACAGGCGCGCTGGCAAGCTCGAGGGGGCGCGCATATTGATCGCGGAGGCGCGCTTCTACGAAGACATCGCCGATGCCCTTCTGGCCGGCGCCACTACTGAGCTGGAGGCGGTGGGTGCCTATTTTGATCGCGTGAGCGTGCCGGGCGCGCTCGAGCTCGCGCCGGCAATTGCAATGGCGTTGGATGCCGCCGAAGCCGTCGGAAATCCCTATGACGCTGCGATTGCGCTCGGCTGCGTCATCCGCGGCGAGACGCTGCATTTCGAGATCGTGTCGCAGGAGTCCGCCCGCGCCGTGCTTGATCTTTCAGTGGCTCGCCGGGTTCCGATCGGCAACGGCATTCTCACCGTCGACACCAACGACCAGGCGTGGGCGCGGGCGCGCAAGGAGCAAGGGGATAAAGGCGGCGAGGCTGCCCGGGCGGC
>DASXIG010000055.1:0-12464 GCA_036498105.1 Xanthobacteraceae bacterium
CCCGAGGATGGTCAGCACGATCCATCCCGGATGCAACGACCAGACGGCTGGCCGGTAGCCGCGATATTCCAATCCTTCGCCTCTTGCAGCCGCGTAGTTCATGGGGAGGTCTCCGCGTGAATGTTAATTACATTTACATCAATAATGCCGGGCGAGGCTTCTGTCAATGGGGGCCGAAATTTTTCCATTAGGCCATCATGGCGGTTCCGGGAGACCAAGGCCGCGAAGGTAGACCAGAACCCCCGCCTCCAGCAGTTCTTCCGGCGACATCGGCAAACTCCGCCGGCCGGCGTCCCCGCGGCCAAACAGCGACGCGATGCCGTGCGACAATGCCCAGACGTGCAGCGCCATCATGAGCGCCGGTGGCCGCCGCTCCGCCGGCATCTCCGCGATCAGCTTCTCCGCCGCGGTGCGCAGAACGGCGAAGGCGCGGTCGCTCGCCTCGCGCAATTCAGGATTGGCATCGAGCGGAACGCCCCCTTCGAACATCGCGGAATAATAGGCGGGCTCCGCCCGCGCGAATTCGAGATACGCCCGCCCGAGGCGCTCGAATGCCGCGGAGGGATGGGGATGGCCCTCGCCCCATGCGCGTGAGAGCACCTGCGCGAACTCGTCGAAGCCGCGGCGCGCCACGTCGATCAGCAGATCGTCGCGGTCGCGGAAATGCCGGTAGGGCGCAGCCGGACTGACGCCCGCCCAGCGCGCCGCCTCGGCGAAAGTGAACCCAGCCGGACCCTTTTGGGCGATCAACTCGAGCGCCGCGCGGATCAACGCCTCCTTCAGATTGCCGTGATGATAGCCGCGCGGCCCGTCCTGGTTGTCCCTCGACCATCTCATGTGAATAGCCTTTACATCGATGACCCGCTCGCGTCGAGCCCCGGCTCGTCGCAGGGAGGCCAGCGTTCGTGATGCGGATCTTGCGTCGAAACGACACGAAAGGTCGGAAGCAAAGGGCGTGGCAGACTTTCAGGTTGTCGTGTTAACTCTCGGGTTTGGGCAACCGCATTCCAGAAACAGGAGCAATGAATGAACACCAGGACCGCTCTGATGGCGTCAATTGGAGTGATCATGTCGACCGCTTCAGCTCATGCCGAAGCCACCATGAGCGTCCAGATCACAGGGGCCGAGGTACAGAACTACTGCTATTTCGACGGCGCACCCTATTCTCCTGGAGCGAGCATTTGCGATCCTCTCTATGCCGGTCGGGTTCTGACCTGCCAGCCAAAGACCAACAACTTATCCGTGCCGCCCGGCGCGGCAACCAATGCTGCAACGCTCACTTCGCCGGTCGCGGGTTGGTGGGGAGCGGAGGACCCGAAGTGCACGCGGAAATAGCGTACTTCGCGAAGAGGCCCGCTATTCCGCCTTCCACGGAATTGCCTTGCGCTCGGCAAACAGGACCGACGTGGTGAGGCCGAGCACGCCGATGGTCACGATGCCGACGGACATGGTGTCGGCCTGCAGCAGCTCCCACGAATTCCAGATCAGCGGATGAAGGGCACCCATCCGCACAGCACGCGCTCCGCCTCTGCAGGCCCCTATGTCGGGCGGCCGATGCCACGGTTCGAGGACCTTCGCCTTGTGCGCGGAGCCGGCGGCTACACCGACGATGTCTCGGTCGATGGCCAGAGCTACGGGGTGTTCGTGCGCTCCCCGCACGCTCACGCGCACATCATCAGCATCGATACCGCCGCGGCACGCAGCATGCCCGGTGTGTTGGCCGTCCTGACCGGAGAGGACTACTTCGCCGACGGACACGTTGGGCTCTCGCATTTCCCCAATCCCGCCGACGCGATCGACGTCAGGCTGCCGAGCTTTCAGCCCGCGCCGGACCGCAAGGTTCTTGATGAGCCTCAGCTGCCGCTTGCGGGTGGCCGGGTCCGCTATGTGGGCGAGGCCGTCGCAATGGTGGTCGCCGATACTCTCATGCAGGCGCGCGATGCCGCCGAAGCGGTCGAGGTCGAGTACGATGTCCTTCCTGCTGTCACCGACGTGACGGCCGCGCTTGTGGACGGTGCGCCTGCTTTGTCGCCGGGAGCACGTGCCAATGTCGCGCTCGATCAGGAGTTTGGAAGCCGTCCCGAGGTCGAGGCCGCAATGGAGCGCGCGCATCTCGTGATCGCGCATACCATTCGCAATCAGCGCACGGCGAGCGCGTTCCTGGAGCCGCGCTCCGCGATCGGCAGCTGGGACCCCGGCGAAGAGCGCTACACGCTGATCTCCGGCTGTCAGGGTGTGCATCGCATTCGCCACCCGCTCGCGCTGTGTCTCAATGTGCCGCCCGAGCGCGTGCGCGTCATTTGCCCCGATGTGGGCGGCGCCTTCGGCTCCCGCACCAATCTCTATCCCGAGCAGGTGGCCGTCAGCTGGGCAGCCCGCCATCTCGGCCGACCGGTAAAATGGACGGCCGACCGTAGCGAGGCCTTCCTCACCGACTACACCGCGCGCGACGTGGTCACCACGGCGCGGCTCGCGTTCGACCGCCGCGGCCGCATGCTTGCGCTCGCGCTCGAGCTTACCGCCAACATCGGCGCGCACACCGTCTCGTATGTCCCGCTCAGCAACGGTTATCGCGTGGCCCCGACGGTCTATGATGTGCCGCTCGCCTGCGTGCGCTTGCGCGGCGTGATGACGAACACGGTGCCGACTGCGCCGTTTCGCGGCGCCGGACGCCCGGAGGCCACCGCGGTCATGGAGCGGCTGATCGACCTGGCCGCAAAGCGCCTCGGGCTCGACCGCGTCGACCTGCGCCGGCGCAATTTGATTTCACGGGACAAGCTGCCCCACTGCACCGCCACCGGGCTCATCTACGACAGCGGCGATTTCCGCGGCAATCTCGCGCGCGTCCTGGAACTGGCCGACTGGAGCGGGTTTGCCGCGCGCCGGCGGCAGGCAGGAAAGCGCGGGCGGCTGCGCGGCATCGGCGTGGCCAACTACGTCGAGACACCGGTGGGGATGCCGCACGAACGTGTCCGGCTCAGAGTCATGAACGGCCGCGTCGATCTGATCGTGGGCACGCAATCGAGCGGCCAGGGCCACGAGACGAGCTTCCGCCAAGTGGTCGCAGATGCGCTTGGGGTCGAGCCCGAGCTTGTGAATTTCGTGGGCGGCGACAGCGCGGCACTGGCCTCGGGCGGCGGTACCCATTCCGACCGATCCATGCGGCTTGCGGGCTCATTGATGCTGCAAACCGCGAAGTCCGTGATGGAGAAAGCGCGCCGCGCAGCCGCCATCCTGCTGGAAGCGCAGGAATGCGACATTGTCTTTGCGGACGGATTGTATGCCGCGCCCAACAGCAATCGACGCCTGACGCTATTCGATGTGGCGGGCGCCATGGACAATTCACCAGAGCCGCCGGAAGATTTGCGCGGGCCGCTCGCAGCGGAGGCAACCTGCACCGGGCGCATTCCGGCCTACCCGACCGGCGCGGCCGTTTGCGAGGTCGAGGCCGATCCCGAAACCGGGATGATCGACATCTGCCGCTACGGCTCCGTTGATGACGGCGGCCAACCCATCAATCCGCTGATCCTGCACGGGCAGGTGCACGGGGGAGTGGCGCAGGGAATGGGACAGGCGATGCTGGAGCAGGCCGTTTATGAACGCGCATCAGGCCAGCTGCTCTCGGCGAGCTTTCTCGATTACAGCATGCCGCGCGCGGATCATTTTCCTTTCTTCGATGTCGAGCTCACCGAGGATCCCACGACGGGCAACGCGCTGCGCGTGAAGGGTGGCGGCGAGGCCGGGATCACGCCCAGCCCCGCCGCATTCATCAATGCCGTGATGGATGCCCTGGCGGATTTGGGCATCGAGCACCTCGACATGCCGGCGACGCCTGAGCGTGTCTGGGCGGCGATCCGCGCTGCGCGGCGAGGGCAGAGTTGAACTACAGGCTCCAGCGCAGGCCGCAATTCTTGCACGCCGACGGCGGCTGGTCCGACAACAGCCCGGACCGGAACTCCCGATACGCCGGGCCGGTCCAGATTTCGCGCAGCGTCTGCTGGGTGGCATCCCCCAAGGTGTAATTCTCATAACCGCGTTGCGAGAAAGGGGCGATGCAGCATGGGAGCGCGCGGCCATTGGCGGTGAAATACATCACCGTCCATGGCCTGCGGCACATCGACCACGGCGAGCCGCCGTCGCTGCGCCTGAGACTCATGCCCGGCTCGGACGCCGCACCCGAGGCGCTGAATGTGACGCCCAGGGAGCGGGCGAGCGCGGTCGCGCGCTCGAGATGCACGGACTGCTCCCTGGTGAGCTGCTCGTAGAGAGCCTGGTCCGGCGTTGCATGGCCGATCGCATCCTCCTCGAAGAACACGAGCCGTTGCAGATAGATTTCCTTTACGCCGGTCTCCGCGGCAACGCGGACGAAATCGGGGAGCTCCGCGATGGTCTCGCGCAGGCCCGTAAGCCAAGCCGAGACCCGCGGTTTTTCGTGTCCCTCCCGCTGCTGCAGGTCGCGAAAGGCGCGCACGTTCTTCAAGATGCGATGAAAGTAGTCCTTGCCACGGATGGCGCGATAGGATTTGGCATTGGAGGCATCGAACGAGACGCGCAGCTCATCCAACCCCGCCGCGATCAGCGCACGGCCGTTGCGCAGGTTGAGGACGGTGCCGTTGGTGTTGAACAGCACGTAGGTGCCGCGCTCCTTGAGATGCCGCACCATGCGCGGCAAGTCCTTGACCAGCATGGGCTCGCCAACCCCGTGGAGGACCGCGCGCGCAAGGTTTGGAACCTGGGCAACGATCGAGGTGAAGAGCTCCCAGCTCATGTCCGCCGGCGGCTCGAGCTCCGCGAAGGTGCGCGGGCAGGTCGTGCACAAGAGATTGCAGCGGTTGGTGACCTCCAGATAAAGGCACACCGGCGGGTGCTCGGGCGCCTCATCGCGGATGCGCACGCTCTCGAAATAGCGCCGCGGATCGACCGGCGGGATTGCCGTCACGGTGCGGCCCCTTCCAAAGCCGGCGCGCCCAAAGGGTCTGGCAAAGCGACGTCCTGAAACAGCGTTCGCATCAGCTCTGCGGTATGGGGTGCGTGGTAATGCTCGATCGCTGCATCGAATGGCCGGCGGCCGGTAAGCTCGGCGTGCAAGACGCTCAACGCGTCGGCGTCGTCAACATCGTACCACCGCGCGAGCACATGCACGTGCAGGCCGAGCTCGCGGGCACGATCCATGGTCTGGGCAGCCACTCGGCTGGTGCTCCATGCAATGTCGGCAAACAGGCGCGGGTGAGCGTACTTGATGCCGAGAAGATAATAACCTCCGTCGACCGCGGGCCCGAGCACGACGCGATCGCCGGGCTGCGCCAGAATATCGGCAGCTTCGATCAGAAGCACGGTCGGCAGCGTCGGGCTGTCGGAATTGAGCACGATGCCGCCCTGGTGCCCGCGTGCGAGCAGCTCGCGCACGGCCAGCTGCAGGCAGTCGCCGAAATTGGGCAGCCACGCTTCGAATAGATCGATGTCGGGATCGATGCTGCTCTTGAAGAACTGCTCGCCGCCCGGTGGACCGAAGGCCATGTAGCCCGCGATCGAGCTGCGCCGCGCGGCCGCCAGGATATTTTGCGCGACA
Organism: Xanthobacteraceae bacterium; assembly: GCA_036498105.1. GTDB lineage: Bacteria > Pseudomonadota > Alphaproteobacteria > Rhizobiales > Xanthobacteraceae > VAZQ01. The sequence continues at coordinate 5,570 of DASXIG010000055.1, forward strand.
TCCCGGAGAAACGCGGTGTTGAGCGCAGCGGCCTGCTGATAGCTCAACGGCGGCACCAGCCGGGTCTTGGTGCGCCCGGGCGAGGATGCCTTGGCCATTACCGCAATACCGCACGCGGCCGGTGATTTTGCGGCGGGGTTGCGCGCACGCCTGTCGGCGAACCCGCCGCCGTTGGATCTCCTTCCGGCCTCCTGCACGCGTCCCTCCCGCATTTCGCAGAGCAGCCGATCTTGTCGGCCAGCCACCGCGACCTCATCCAAAGCGGCTCTACAACCGCTGGCAACTCAGTACGAGCGGGAAAGATTGCGCCCGGATACTAAGAAACATGCTGTTCACGGATTCGTGATCGTGCTGCGGCCCCGATCGGAAAGGCCACCCCATCTGAGCGCGCGCCGGTATGGGCGACGACGAGCAGAATTTTCGCCCCGGGGTGCGCACGGTTCCGCGGACGATCCCGATCGTCACGTCATTGTCGTCGAGCACGCGCAGCCCGATGAGATCGCCGACGGGCACAAGCACCGCCTGCGTCCAGCTCCTGAAACAACGCTCACCAACCGTGCAACCATCCGATTGCTCGCCCGAGCTTCACAGCAATGACACACGGATGTGTTGCCCGCCCGCTTGTGTGACCCTGGCGGCCTTGGCTACTGTGTTACAGCGCAGGCATATGCACGGGAAGCATTTGCGATGGCCGCCATTCACGTCAAATCACATGCTCGGCATGGGCTGCGGCTGCACCCGCTCCCGGTGCGCATCATGCACTGGATCAATGCCGCCGCCATGATCATCATGATCATGAGCGGCTGGAAGATCTACAACGACTCGGTGATCTTCAGCTGGCTGCGTTTCCCCGATGCGATTACGCTGGGAACATGGGCGCAGAATGGCTTGCAGTGGCACTTTTTCGGGATGTGGATCATCGTCCTCAACGGATTGGCTTATCTTTGCTACGGGCTCGTGTCGGGCCGCTTCAGCAGCAAGCTTCTGCCCCTCTCCTGGCACGAGCTGATCGCGACCATCCGCGACGCGCTCACATTTCGGCTCAAGCACGACGATCTCACCCATTACAACGCGGTCCAGAAGCTGCTTTACATCGGCATCATGCTGGTCGGGATCGTCGTCGTCCTGTCCGGTCTCTCGATCTGGAAGCCGGTGCAGCTTTCCGAGCTGGCGTCGCTGTTCTATGATTTTCAGACTGCGCGGCTCGTGCATTTCCTCTGCATGGTCGCGATCGTGCTGTTCCTGGTCGTGCACGTGTGTCTCGCGCTGATAGTGCCGCGCTCGCTCTTGGCAATGGTCACCGGCGGGCCGGTTATCAAGGCGGACGAAGCGCGCGTGAGCCCGCCGCCCGTGGCCGGCTGATTCAAACCGGAGGAGATTGCAATGCCCGTGCGTTCTCCATCGCCGTCGGTATTCCGTCCGAGCCAGCCCGTCTCTCAGACCGCGCTGCAAGAGAATGACGCGCTCGTCCGGGATATCAACCGTCGCGGCCTCCTGCGCGGCACGATCAGTCTCGGTGCGCTGTCGTTTCTGACCGGCTGCGACGTGAAGGACGATTCGGCGGTGCGCTCCATGCTGCTCGCAGTTTCTGCGTGGAACGACCGCGTGCAGGAGCTCATGTTCCGGCCCAATCACCTTGCGCCCACCTTTTCAGAGTCGCAGGTACTCAAGCCGCCGCGCTTCAATGCCTACTACCCGATCGAGGACGTGAAACCGGTGGACGCGGCGACCTGGCGCCTCGAGCTTGCCGGCCGCATCGCCGATAAGCGACCCTGGCGGGCCGAGCAGTTCAATGAGCTCCCGCAGCAGGAGCTGATTGTCCGGCACATCTGCGTGGAGGGTTGGGACTATATCGGCCAGTGGTCCGGGGTGAACTTTCGAACCTTCCTCGAGCGCATAGGCGCCGACCTTACGGCCAAATACATCGCGTTCAAATGCGCCGACGACTACACGGAAAGCCTCGACATGGCGACGGCGCTGCATCCGCAGACGATCCTCGCCACCAGATATGCGCGCGAGCCGATCACCGATCCGTTTGGATCCCCGCTGCGTCTGCGCACCGCGACCAAGCTCGGTTTCAAGAACCCGAAGTGGATCACCGCAATCGAAGTGACCAACACGTTCCCCAGCACGTACTGGTCGGAGCGCGGCTTCAACTGGTTCAGCGGGATATAGGAGCAGCCGTCGTTGCGGCGGTGTCGGAGCTTTCGGTCTTGTTGCCGTGGCTTGCGCTCTCCCCCGCGGGGCTGTCAGGCGTCGTGCTTTCAGCCGCCGTGGCTTGATCAGCCGCTGCACCTCCATCAGCCCGAAGAGCCTCATCAGACCACGGCAAATCGTCGAAAAGCGGCTGCCAGCCCTTTTCCTTGTACCACTTTTCCGGGACTTCGAGCTCGACGCAGCCGTCGTATTTCACGCGTACGCTGTGCTGATCGCTCCAGCCGTCCCGCTTCCTGTACATGCCTTCCGCTGACATGGCCGGAGAATAGCGGTCCGCGCGCCCGGGCGCCAGACCGCTTACGACCTCTCTCAAGGGGGAGGTAAGGAACCTCGGCGCGGAAGCCGAGTGCCGCTCTGCCCTCACTGCAAAATTGCCTTGCAATCAATTATTTAGCGGCGCGACCGACCATCTTTCGGCCAGTTTCGCAGGCTTTGAAATACCGCCAGCCGGGCGAACATGTCTTTTAATTAAGTGGTCTGCGAAGCAGGCGGGCTGCTAAATAGAAAGAATAAGGGCGGCTGGGGGGAAGCATGCGTTGCCGGCACGCATGGCCGTCCCCGTCCGCGGGCACGTGTAGCGTTGAAAGTCGGTCCCATGTTCGAGGAGTTGCGAACGCGTGCGCTGGTGGTCGAGGCCGCGCGTTCCCGCTCCCTGGCGCTAGGCTTGGGGGGAATATTGCTGGTGCAAATTCTATCGGGATGCATGTTCGGCCCAGAGCGCCCGGACCTCGCCCTTTCTGCCCCGCCGGCCTATCGCGCCATCGGGGGCGATGTGCACGCGGCGGTGCCCGCACTCGACTGGTGGCGGGGGTTTCGTTCGCCCGAGCTCACGCGCTTCATCGAAGAAGGCCAGACCGAGAACCTCGACATCGGTGCAGCGATCGGACGCATTCTGCAGGCAGATGCGCAGAGCAAGATCCTCGGCGCGCCGCTGCTGCCGACCCTCGATTTTGCCGGTACCGGGGCGCGCCTCAAACCTGCGGCGGGGATCGAGCGCGGCGACTATCGGTTTGTGCTCAACGCCGCCTATGAGATGGATTTCTGGGGCAAGAACAGGGCCGCTTCCCGCGCCGCGGAGGAAAGCACCGTCGTGGCGCGCTTCAGCAAAGAGGTCGTCGTTCTTTCAACCATCGTAAGCATCGGCACGGCTTATCTACAAATACTCGCTTCGCAGGATCATCTGCGGATCAACCGCGAGAATCTCGCCGCCGCATCGCGTATTCTCACATTGGTGAAGCAGCGCGCCGAGCAAGGGACCGCCTCCGCCCTCGACGTCGCCCAGCAGCAGAGCCTGGTTGATCAGGTACGCGCCAACATTCCGCTCTTTGACCAGACCCTGCGGCAGAACATCGCCATCCTTGCAGCACTGATTGGCCGCGCCCCGGAAGACCTCACGGTAAGAGGGGGCAGCCTGTTTCGACTGGGCATCCCGCTGGTGACGCCGGGTCTGCCCTCGGAGCTGCTGCTGCAGCGTCCGGACATTCGCGCGGACGAGGCAAACCTGGCATCCGCCGAGGCCAGCGTCGAAGCCGCGCGTGCGGCTTTTTTCCCTACCATCTCGCTCACCGCCCAAGGCGGATATGAGAGCACGGCGTTGCGGCTGGTGTTCACGCCGCAGAACGCGCTCTACAACGTCGCGGTGAACATGGCCCAGCCGCTGTTCGACGGCTTCCGCCTCGAAGGGCAACTGGAGCTTGCCAAGGGCCGGCAAGTCGAGTTTCTTAAAACCTATTGCCAAACCATTCTGAATGGTTTTCGTGACGTCGAGGTCGCCCTGATCGGCATTGTCGACGGCGCGGAGCGGGAGCGCCTGCAGCAGGCGGTCGTCAACAGCTCGCGGCTTGCGTTCCAGCTCTCCGAGACGCGGCTGCGCGAAGGTGTGACGGACCTCGTGGTGGTGACGCAGACACAGCAGACCCTGTTCACGGCAGAAGACAATCTGGTGCTCGCCCGGCTCGCGCGCCTGCAGGCCGTGTTGAGCCTGTTCCAGGCGCTCGGCGGGGGCTGGCTGCCGCCGGGTGTCGAAGCACCGGGACGATTGGCGCAATGAGCTTCAAGCGACGCGTCACGGGATTCCTGATTGCCGGCGTGGTGATCGCGGCCGTGGTCGGCGTCTACTACATGCCGCACGCGCAGCAGTCGCGGCAGGTGCAGGGTGGCCCCAGGGGCGGCGCGCGCGGTGCAAATGCTTCGACCGATCCGGTGCCGGTGCTCGCAACCCCCGCGAAATCGGCCGATGTTCCCGTGTATCTGGACGGCGTCGGCACCGCAAAGGCGCTCAACACCGTGACCGTGCGCTCGCAGGTCGATGGCAAGATCATCAAGATTTCGTTTCGGGAAGGACAGGACGTCGAGAAGGGCTACGTGCTGGCCAAGATCGACCCCGTCACCTATCAGGCCGCGTACGACCAGACGGTTGCGAAGAAGGCACAGGACGAAGCCCAGCTCGCCAATGCCCGGCTCGACCTCGAGCGCTATACCCGGTTGGCTGTCACGAACGCCGTCAACAAGCAACAGCTCGACACCCAAAGGGCGATGGTCGCTCAGCTCGAAGCTCAGATCAAGCTCGACCAGGCGGCAATCGACAATGCACGGGCCATTCTCTCCTACACCGATGTCATCGCACCCATCACCGGGCGGACCGGCATCCGCCTGATCGACGAGGGCAACATCGTCAAGGCCACGGATGCGTCCGGCATTGTCATTCTCACCCAGCTGCGACCGATCTCGATCTTCTTCAGCCTGCCGCAGCAGCATCTGCCGGAGCTGAACAAGGGGTTTGCCGAAGCGCCGTTGGCGGTCGACGCCATGGGCGCCGACGGCAAATCGATCCTGGACCGGGGCAAGGTGGTCGTCATCGACAACCAGGTCGATCAGACCACCGGCACCGTGAAGCTCAAGGCCGAATTCCCCAATGCGAACCTGCAGCTTTGGCCGGGGCAGTTCGTCAATGTGCGCGTTCTCATGGATACGCTGCGCCAAGTGGTCGTGGTGCCGACCGCCGCGATCCAGCGCGGCCCCAACGGCACATTGGTCTACGTGCTGCGCGACAACGGCACCGTCACCGTCCGGCCGGTGACGCTGACCCAGCAGGATGACGCGCAAACGGTCGTCGACTCCGGCCTGCAGGCGGGCGAGCGTGTCGTCACCACCGGATTTGGGCGGCTCACCGAAGGGACCGCGGTTACGGTGTCGAGCGCCGAAGATACCGGCACCCCCCGTGATCGGCCGCGCGCCGACGGCTCGAGCGGCGGGCGCAGCGGGCAGAAGCGCAGTGCCGGCTCCGGAGCGCCGCCGGCCAGAGCTCCATGAGCGTATCGTCGCCCTTCATCCACCGTCCAATTGCGACCTCGCTGCTCGGCGTCGCGGTCATGCTCGGTGGATTGCTGGGCTATGTCTGGCTGCCGATATCTTCGCTGCCGCAGGTCGATTTTCCGACCATCCAGGTGACCACGCAGCTCCCCGGCGCAAGCCCCGACGTGATGGCATCACTTGTCACGGCGCCGCTCGAGCGCAATTTCGGGCAAATCCCCTCGCTTCAGCTGCTGACGTCGTCGAGCTCATTCGGAGTGAGTCAGATCACGCTGCAGTTCGAGCTCAACCGCGACATCGATGCTGCCGCCCAGGACGTGCAGGCCGCGATCAATGCCTCGGGAGCGACCCTGCCGAAAAATCTGCCCTACCCGCCGGTCTACTCGAAGGTGAACCCGGCTGACGCGCCGATGATCACGCTGGCGATCACGTCGAGCACCATCGCTCTGCGGCAGCTCAGCGATATCGCCGATACGCTCCTCGCGCAGCGCCTGAGCGAGCTCACCGGCGTGGGCCGGGTGACCGTCCAGGGCAATATCCGGCCGGCGGTCCGCATTCAGGCGGACCTGTCGCGGCTTGCCAATTACGGCATTGCGCTCGAGGACCTGCGCAACGTCGTCGCGGCCGCGAACGTGGCGGGACCGAAGGGCGCGCTCGACGGCGCGCACCAGTCCTACACCATCGCAGCCAACGATCAGATCACCGCCGCGGACGCCTATCGCAACATCGTCATCACGTTTCTCAATGGCGGGCCGGTCCTGCTGCGGGACGTGGCCAACATCATCGATGACGTCGAGAACGACAAGGTAGGCGGCTTCTATCAAGGGACGCCCGCCATCGTGGTGGACATCCAGCGCCAGCCCGGCGCCAATGTGATCGAGACGGTGCAGCGCATCAGGAATGAGCTGCCGAAGCTGCAGCGCTCCATGCCGGTCGGCGCCACCCTCACCGTCGTGCACGACGCCACCGCCAGCATTCGCGCCTCGGTGCGCGACGTGCAGTTCACGTTGGTCCTCAGCGTTGCGCTCGTGATCACGGTGGTGCTGATATTCCTGCGCACCATCCGCGCCACCATCATTGCCGGGGTTGCGCTGCCGCTCTCGCTGATTGCGACCTTCGGCGTCATGTGGTTCTGCAATTTTTCGCTCGATAACCTTTCGCTGATGGCGCTGACCATCGGGACCGGCTTCGTGGTGGACGATGCCATAGTCATGATCGAGAACATCGTGCGCCACATGGAGGAAGGCGAGCCGCCGTTCGAGGCGGCGCTGCGCGGCGCAAGCGAGATCGGCTTCACCGTGATCTCGCTGACCGTCTCGCTGATTGCCGTGTTCATCCCGCTCCTGTTCATGACCGGCCTGGTCGG
>DASXIG010000056.1:0-2484 GCA_036498105.1 Xanthobacteraceae bacterium
GCCATGGCGCTCGCCAATGCAGCCACTGCCGGCGGCATTGCTGTCGTGAAGATGAAGCTTGGCGCAGTGGAGCGGACTGCATCACAGATTACGGCATCAGCCGCGATGTAGCCGCCGACGACACCGAAGCCTTTCGCCAAGGTCCCTTCGATGACAGTCGACCCGGTCCATGACGCCGTCGCGTTCGGCGATGCCGGCGCCGCGGTGGCCGTAGAGACCGACGGCATGAACTTCGTCCAGATAGGTAAGCGCCCCGTATTTCGTTGCCAGATCGCAGATCCGGCCGATCGGCGCGATATCGCCGTCCATCGAGTAGAGCGATTCAAAGACAATCACCTTCGGGCGGCCACCCTCTGCCCACGGCGCTCGGCTTGGCGGTTCGTCATATCGTTGGTCGAGCACGATCGACCTACCGCGATCGAGGCCATCGAATCAGCATTGGCGCTGAGCCCGTCCTGCAGCGTCGCGCTGCTTCTTGGCAGTATTGCGATGGGTTGCGGGCGAGACGGAGCAGACTCATAGTAAAACTTACGAGATTCTGATTCATAGACTAAGTAATTTACCATCGTCAAGCGTTTAGATCACGTCTTTACTCCTCATTTTCTTGGACAACGCAGTCTATCTTCGGCACGTCCCGTCCTCAAAACGTCATGTCTAGCGGCTAGGGGTATCACCGGAAGCGATTCATTGGGTGATCGGCAAGAGACGATGAGCAACAGGGTATCAGCCGAAGCGCCCGAGCCCTTGCAATGCTGTTTCTCGTCCAAGCTTTTTCGGGCTTGCCATACCTCCCGGAGCACCGATTTAGTTTGATCGTCTAACTCGCGGAGCGCTGGCCATGATGATCCCGGGTCCTCCACCGGGGACAAACGCGGCGGATGGCGCGGCTGGGTCGGAGCGGCCTAGCTCCGACGCGCCCGAGCCGCCGCGGACAGCTCCGCTGGTGGCCGCTCTGCCCGCACTTGCTTACGCGAATTTCGCAGCCGCGCTCAAAGACGCTCTCCGTGACTTCCACAGTGCCGACTTGCTCGCTCGAAACCCTCTGCTGCGCGACGGAATCTACAATTTCGGCGGGTCCACCGGGCCGCTGGAGCTCAAGGCAATGCTGGCCGAAACCGTCAGCACATTGTTTGGCAACCCACGCGATGAGAAGCTGCGCCGGGTGATCGAGCTGACGTATTTTCAACCCGCGCCGAAGCAGGAGGTGGTGGCGGATCGGTTGTCCCTTTCCTTCGGCACCTACCGCCGCCACCTCACAACTGGGCGCGATCGCTTGGCGCGCTGGCTGTGGGACGGCCTGCGTGGCGCGCCGATCGAATCCGAGCTGCCATCTGCGGGTAGGCCGACGGCAAAGGGAGAGAAGGCAGTAGGCGAGACGGCAACCTCGCCCGAAGCCGGCGAGCCGACGCCGCCGCGGCTCTCGGTCGTGATACTGCCCTTCACCAATCTGAGCAACGACCCGGAGCAGGAATACTTTGCGGACGGTATCACTGAAGATCTCACGACCGATCTCTCGCGCATAACGGGAAGTTTCGTCATCGCCCGCAGCACCGCCTTTACCTACAAGGGGAAGCCGGTCGACACCAGGCAGCTCGGGCGTGAGTTGGGTGTGCGTTACGTCATCGAGGGGAGCGCACGTAGGTCCGACAGGGAGGTTCGCGTAAACGTGCAGCTCGTCGATGCTGAAACGGGCGCGCACCTCTGGGCCGAGCGGCTCGACCGCGACCTGGGCGATCTGTTCCGCCTTCAAAACGAGATCACGGGCCGAATTGCGCGGGCGCTGCAATTCGAGCTGGCCATCGCAGACACCAGGCGTTTAACCGAACATCCCGACGCGCTGGACTACATCCTGCGGGGCCGGGCGGCGTGGTGGAAGCCGATCTCCAGAGAAAATAACGCCGAGGGTGTGAGCCTGTTCAATCGCGCACTGGCGCTCGATCCTCGGGCGATCGAGGCGCAGATCTGGTTGGCGCTCATGCTCGTAACCCGCGTGTTCGATTTCTGGAGCGATGCACCCGACGTCGACCTTCAACACGCAGATCAGTTGATCGCGCGAGCCTTGGCGGTGTCGCCCAACAGCGCGTGGGCGCATTATGCAAAGGGCCAAGTGCTGCGCGCGCAGTCGCAGTACGAGGACGCCGCTATCGAATACGAGACAGCAATCACGCTCGATCGCAACCTCGCGAACGCTTATGCCTGGTTTGGTCGGTGCAAGCTCGCGATCGGATCGGTGAACGAGGTGATCCCACTCGTGGAATACGCAATCCGCCTCAGCCCGCACGATCGCAGTTTGGCCTCCTGGTACTGGCAAATCGGTGCCGTCCATCTGCTTAAAGCGCACGCCGACGAGGCGGTCCGGTGGTCGGAGAAGGCGCGGGGTGCCTACGCGGGCTACCATTTTGTCTATGCCTCTCTTGCTGCAGCTTATGGGCTCAGAGGCGAGACGAAACGCGCCTCGGTCGCGCTCGGCGAAGCCCGGAGGCT
>DASXIG010000057.1:0-2723 GCA_036498105.1 Xanthobacteraceae bacterium
GTGGTGTTCTGCTCGAAGGGCGACAACATCACGCCGCCGCAGCAGGCGCTGGGATGGATCCTCGATCTTTACGAGAGTGTCGATGAAATCCGATCTTATGGACAAACCATCGTTTACACCATCCACGAGAGCGTCGGGCACCTCGGCATCTTCGTTTCCGGCGGCGTAGCGAAGAAGGAGCACAGTGAATTCTCGAGCAACATCGACCTGATCGATACGCTACCGGCCGGATTGTACGAAGCGGTGTTCGAAAGCAAGGCCGGAGACGTAGCCAATCCCGATCTCGCGGCCGGCGCGTGGATCATGCGGTGTGAAGAACGGACGCTCGATGACATCCGGGCGCTCGGGGCGAACGATGCCGCCGATGAGCGGCGCTTTGCGACCGCCGCCCGCGTTTCGGAGATCAATCTGGCGCTCTACCGCACGTTTGCGCAGCCGGTCATTCGTGCTCTTGTGACTTCTCCGCTCGCGGAATGGATGAATCAGCTGCATCCGTTGCGGCTACAATACGAGATGTTCTCCAATGCGAACCCGATGATGGCCGCAGTGGGCACGATGGCTGATCAGGTTCGCACGTATCGACGGCCCATTGGCGGTGATAATCCATTCCTCGCGCTGCAGGAAACCGTATCGGACCAGATCGTCACTTCTCTCGACGCCTGGCGCAACACGAGCGAGGCGTCCGCAGAACGTATGTTCCTGACGGTATACGGTTCGCCGGGGCTCCAGGCTGCCGCCTGTATCGATGCCGATACGACCCGCCCGTTGCGGAGAGCCGGCAAGGATCCGATGCATCGTGAACTCCTGCAGAAGCGCATCGCCGAGCTCAAGTCACGCATTCCGACGGGCGGTCTGCGCGAAGCACTTGTCCGCGCGCTCCTCTATGCCGGCATGCCGCGAGCTGCAGTCGACGAACGGGGGTTCGAGGCGGTGCGTCGTATTCGCCGCGCGCATGGGGACATGCCTTTATCGGACTTCAAGTCGCTCGTGCGCGAGCAGTTCGATATGCTCCTGATTGATACGGAAGCTGCGCTCGCTGCCATTCCATCGATGCTGCCTGCCGACACGAAGTCCCGGCGTCGCGGTTTCGAGCTCATCAATGAGGTCATGCATGCGCGCGGCGAATTGTCGGCCGAGGACAAGGACCGGCTGCTGCGTGTCGCCCGGCTATTCGAGCTTCCCGAGGAACCGTCCGCGGCTCGAAACCTCGCAGTCGTCCAAACGCAGGCCAAAGCGTCATGACCGCACGTCGTGTGAACGACGAAGCTCATAACAGGGTGTAATCATGCTGAAGGACAGCGACATCGGTAATATCGCGGCGGTCGGACCGGCGGCCCATCCGCCCCAAAGCAAATACGAGCGCCTCATCGCGCTGGCCAAGCAGGTGCCGGCGGCGACCACGGTTGTCGCGCATCCTTGCGACGAGACCTCGCTGCGCGGCGCAGTGGAAGCGGCGGAGGCCGGCATCATCGTCCCAATTCTTGTGGGGCCGGCTGCAAAGATTTCCGCCGTGGCTCAACGGCATGGGCTCGACATCGACCGTTTTGAGGTCGTCGACGCCCCGCACAGCGATGCGGCTGCGGGCAAGGCCGTAGAGCTGATACGCGAGTCCAAAGGCGAGCTTCTGATGAAGGGTAGCTTGCACACCGACGAGCTGATGCGCGCGGTAACCTCCAGCCAGACCGGGTTGCGCACGGCGCGCCGGATCAGCCACGTGTTCATCATGGATGTGCCAACGTATTCCGAAACCCTGTTCATCACGGATGCGGCCATCAACATATTTCCCGATCTCGAAACCAAGCGCGACATTGTGCAGAACGCCATCGATCTGTTCACGCAAGTTGGCCTCGGCAATCCGCGGGTCGCGATCCTCTCTGCGGTCGAGACCGTCACGCCAAAAATTCCATCGACCATTGAGGCTGCCGCGCTGTGCAAGATGGCTGAGCGGGGCCAGATCACCGGAGGCGTGCTCGACGGTCCGCTCGCCTTCGACAACGCAGTCGACCCACAGGCGGCAGAAATCAAGGGCATCAAGTCACCGGTTGCGGGCCGTGCGCAGATCCTGGTCGTGCCCGATCTTGAAGCCGGAAACATGCTGGCCAAGAACCTGACTTTCCTCGCCAGGGCGGACGCCGCGGGAATCGTGCTTGGAGCGCGGGTACCGATTATCCTGACCTCGCGCGCGGATTCGGTGCGTGCACGAATGGCCTCCTGCGCAGTAGCCGTGCTCTATGCGCATGCCCGGCGGAGGGCCACAGCAGTGCCGTTGGCCTGAAGCTGCCGATGGACACGATTCTGGTCGTCAACGCCGGCTCTTCCAGTGTTAAGTTTCAGGTGTTTGCAATCGGGCTCTCCGGCGAGCTCACACGCCAGATCAAAGGTCAGATGGGTGGCATCGGCACCCGCCCGCGGTTGCGGGCATGCGGTCCGGACGATACTAGCATCGTCGATCGCAAGTATGATGCAGAGACTATTTCCAGCGTGCCGGCTGCGCTGCACGCCGCCGCTGCGTGGCTGCGGGAGGAGCAGCAGATAAATCCGACGGCGGTGGGTCACCGCGTCGTGCATGGCGGTCCCGATTACGACCGCCCGGTTCTGATCGATACCGAGGTGCTCGCCCGTCTCGAACGGTACACCTCGCTGGCGCCGCTGCACCAGCCCCACAACCTCGCACCCATACGCTCAATTCTCGCGCGATTCCCTCAGCTCCCGCAGGTTGCCTG
>DASXIG010000058.1:0-2700 GCA_036498105.1 Xanthobacteraceae bacterium
GGACGTGGTCATGCTTTACAGTGCAAGGCGGTCCGGTGAGATTGATACACAATGGTGCCGCAGACCCGGTTATCCTATCACACGGCGTCGGAGAACCGTCTTTGCCACCGCAGAGTGCAGCTGACCGAACCTGTCTCGCCATTGTGCTCGCGGCCGGCGAGGGCACCCGCATGCACTCCGCTCGTCCCAAGGTGCTGCATGCCATTGCGGGTCAGTCACTGCTCGCCCACACCCTTGCCGCCATAGAGAAGGCCGGCAGCACGGCTACAGCAATCGTAGTCGGGCCGACCGCGGATGGCGTCATTGCCGAGGCGAAACGGGTTCTGCCCGAGGCGGAATTCTTCGTGCAAGCGCAGCGGCGCGGGACCGCGCACGCGGTCTTGGCCGCAAGGAGCGCCATGGCGGGCGGTCAGGACGACATCCTGGTGATCTTCGCGGACACCCCGCTTCTGTCCCCGCACACGCTGCGGCGGATGCGTACGGCGCTTGCCGATGGTGCCGCGCTCGTGGTGCTCGGGTTCCGGGCTGCCGATCCCGGCGGCTATGGGCGCATCCTGATGGCGGACGGAGAAGCCGTGGCCATTCGCGAGGAGCTTGATGCCAGCGCCGAAGAACGCAAGATCAATCTTTGCAATGCGGGAATCATGGCGTTTGCGGGTGCCGGCGCGCTTCCAATCCTCGAGCGGGTCGGCAACGACAATCGCAAGCGGGAATTCTATCTTACCGACGCGGTCGCGATCGTTCGCGCCATGGGAGGGAGCGCGGTCGTGATCGAGACCGAGGAGGAAGAGGTGCGAGGCGTCAATACAAAGGCTCAGCTGGCGGAGGCGGAGGCCGCGTTGCAGCAGCGCTTGCGCAAGGCGGCACTCGACGCGGGCGTCACCCTCGTCGCGCCGGAAACCGTGTTTCTCTCGGCGGATACCACCTTCGGCCGCGACGTGGTCGTGGAGCCGTTCGTGGTCTTCGGAGCCGGCGTCAAAGTGGAGGACAATGCCGTGATCCGCTCGTTCTCCCATCTGGTCCAGGCGCATGTGGGCAAGGGCGCCTCGGTGGGACCTTATGCCCGGCTGCGACCCGGGGCCCGGCTCGAGGCGGACGTGCACGTCGGCAATTTCGTCGAGGTCAAGGAGGCGGTGATCGAGGCCGGGGCGAAGGCCAATCATCTCAGCTATATCGGCGATGCGACCGTTGGCGCGGGGGCGAACGTCGGTGCCGGGACGATCACGTGCAACTATGATGGAGTTGCCAAGCACCGGACCGAGATTGGCAAGGGGGCGTTCATCGGGTCGAACTCGGCTCTGGTCGCGCCCGTGAAGGTGGGAGACGGTGCCTATATCGGCTCAGGCTCCGTGATCACCCAGGACGTTCCGGCAGGCGCGCTCGCGGTCGCCCGCGGCCGGCAGATTGTCAAGGCGGGGTGGACCCAACGTCTGCTTGAGCTGAAGTCGCGGCTGAAGAAAGGGCCGTAAATTATTTCAGACACAAGGATTTCCGTAGGGCGACGCATTGCGTCGCCCTCCACCCGCCGCACCGGGCTTTAAAGAGGGCGAGGCAGTGCCTCGCCCCTACGCACCCATAGGCCTCTTCGTGTAGGGGCGACCCACTGGGTCGCCCGCCTTTGGTGGCGTTAGCCTTGTTGTCACAATTTGAAAGGCATTTTGGTTTTTGGTTGGGCCTGGTCCGGTTATAACCACATCCGGCCGGTCACCGGCTGAAAACGTGGGGGGCTTAGCTGGCATGTGCGGAATTGTAGGGATGGTGGGACGCGAGCCGGTAGCCGGCGCGCTTGTCGATGCGCTTAAGCGGCTCGAATACCGCGGCTATGATTCCGCCGGCGTTGCCACCCTCGAGGCCGGGGAGCTGACGCGCCGGCGCGCCGAAGGCAAGCTGCGCAATCTGGAAGCGCGGCTCGCCAGGGAACCGCTCGCAGGCAAGATCGGCATCGGGCACACCCGCTGGGCCACCCACGGCCGGCCGACGGAGAGCAATGCGCATCCCCATGCCACCGAGCGGCTCGCCGTCGTGCATAACGGCATCATCGAGAATTTCCGCGAGTTGCGCGAGGAGCTGGAGAACAACGGAGCCAGGTTCGGCTCGGAGACCGACACCGAGGTGGTGGCGCATCTCGTCACCCAGGAGATGCAGAAGGGCCATGCGCCGGCGGATGCGGTTGCGGCTGCGTTGCCGCGGCTGCGCGGTGCTTTCGCGCTTGCGTTCCTGTTCGAGGGCGAGGAGGACCTTCTGATCGGCGCGAGAAAGGGCTCGCCACTGGCGATCGGCTACGGTGACGGCGAGATGTTTCTCGGATCCGATGCCATTGCGCTTGCTCCCTTCACCGACGCGATCTCCTACCTCGAGGACGGCGACTCCGCCGTGCTCACGCGCAAGGGCGCCGAGATCCGCGATGCGAAGGGCAGCAAGGTCGAGCGCGCGGTCCTGCGTACTTCGGCATCGGCTTTCCTGGTCGACAAGGGCAATTACCGCCACTTCATGGCGAAGGAAATCCATGAGCAGCCCGAGGTGGTCGGGCACACGTTGGCCCATTACCTCGATATGGCTGCCGAACGCGTGTTGCTGCCGTTGGAGCTGCCATTCGACTTCCGGCGGCTTCATCGGATCTCGATCTCGGCTTGCGGCACTTCCTATTATGCCGGACTGGTCGCGCGATACTGGTTCGAGCGCTTTGCCCGCCTGCCGGTC
>DASXIG010000059.1:0-3529 GCA_036498105.1 Xanthobacteraceae bacterium
GAGAAACGCGCGGGCCGTGCGCGCAACCAGCGCGGCGTAGGCGCTCCAGCTTCGCTCGCGGTAAAGTCCGAGATGCTTTGATCGAAATGCAATCGCGCCGGGGGCGCCCCGCGCGCGCTCGCACAAGAGGAGCGGCGCTGATTTCCGCCGCAGCGCTTGTAGATCGAGCTGTGCTCTCATCGTGCGCCCATTGCGCGGTTCCGGCGTTTTTTATATCGCGAGCGCAGGTAATCCGATAGCAGGGCACGCATGACAATTCGCCCGCAAGGCCGTCCGCCGTTTCGCGCCGATCACATCGGGAGCCTGCTGCGTCCCGAGGCTTTGCGCCAAGCATTCAGACGTCATGCCGCGGGCGAGATCGGCGCGGACGCGTTCACGCGCATCCAGGACGACTGCATCCGCGCGGCGGTACGCATGCAGGAGGAGATCGGGTTCGAGGTTGTGACTGACGGCGAATTCCGGCGCGGCTCCTACTGGGGCCGCTTTGTCGAGCGCACCGCCGGGCTCGAGATTCGCCCCGCGCAGCTCAGGTTTCGCGATGAGCGCGGCGATGAGGTCGATTTCACCGCGCCCTATGCCACCGCCCCGGTGAGACGCACCCGTGCGCTTGCGCTCGACGAGCTCGAGGGGTTGCTCGGAGCCGCCAGCGCAACACCAAAGATCACGCTGCCGGCGCCTTCCACCATGCACTTCTTCCGCTTCTCGGACTTTGCGGATCCGAAAGTTTACGCGGATGTTGGATCGTTCTTCGCCGACCTCGTGGGTGTGTATCGAGACGAGATCGCGGAGCTGGCGCGCGCCGGCTGCAAATATATCCAGCTCGACGAGGTCGCCATTGCGCTTCTATGCGATGGCGCGATTCGATCGAAGGTCGCGGCTGCCGGGGGTGACCCCGATGCGCTGGTCGACCTCTACATCGATGCGATCAACGGGGCGGTTTCGGCCTGTGCGAGCGAGGTGGTCGTGGGCGTTCACATGTGCCGTGGGAATTTCCGCGGCCGGTATCTGGGCGAAGGGGGATACGAATCGATGGCGGAGCGTTTCTTTGCCCGCACCAATGCCAATCACTTCCTGCTCGAATACGACACGGCGCGGGCCGGAGACTTTGCACCGCTTCGGTACGTGCCGAGCGGGAAAGGCGTCGTGCTGGGGCTCATCAGCAGCAAGAACCCGGCGATCGAGGAAATGGATGTCCTCCGTCGCCGGGTTGGGGAAGCGGCGAAGCACATCGCGCTCGATCGTCTGGCCATCAGCCCGCAGTGCGGTTTTGCGAGCACTGCCGCCGGTAATCCGCTGACCGAGGCGGAGGAGCAGGCCAAGCTGCGGCTGGTGGTGGAAGCAGCAAGGGCGATCTGGGTTTAGGCGAGGTGGCAAAGCCCCGCCAAGCCGCCGCATAGGTCCGTTTTGCCGTTGTGCCAGCGCATTTAGCTAGAGGGGCGCACCTTACCCCGCGTTTCAGTGGCCGACGTGTGCTCGCCCGCCATCACTCCGGTTCGTCCAGCCCGGCATCATCCTCGCACTACCAGTTGGGCGCTCGGGTTCGTTTGGCCAAGATCGTGCAAGGGTCAGCGTCAGCTCAAAGGCGATGGCCATGATGCGATCCACAGCTCGCGCCCGCTCGGGTTCGTTCCGCAACGATCCGGCGCCCGCCCGGCAGCTAGGATCCTGTGGTCAGCAGGACAACCGCAGGCGGCGGAAAAAAGGGGCGCGCTTGTTAATATCAACAATTAACAAGCTCCCGGGCACACCGCAGGTTGAGTGGGTATAATTGCCACCCAAGGCTGACGGCCAAAGCTTTGGCCTTTTGCATGGCTGGTCCTTCTCAGCAGGCTTCCTCGTGATACGCAGCATCCGGTCGGGTGGCGGGGCAACAAAAAAACCGGCGCGGTGACCCGCCCGGGCGCATTTCTTGAGGATGCCCGTTTGTACATGAGTTGCGTTTCACATGTCAATGGCAACATCCCAATTTTTTGCTGGCGCCATCGCGCGGAAGTACCCGTTGCAAAAACATCGGCTACTTCAGCGGCAAATCGCACTGCACAGGTCAGCAGGCGATGGCTCGGGCTTCCAGACTAAGTTCAGCCATCGGATCAGCCGGCAAAGCCGCCCGCATCGAGGAAGGCCTGCTCCTCCGGCGTCGTGCTGCGGCCCAAAAGCGCGTTGCGGTGCGGGAAGCGACCGAAACGCCGGATGATGTCGGCGTGCTGCGCGGCATGGCACGAGAATTCTTCCTCGCCATAGGCACGCGCGAGAGCAAGGCAGCGCTCCTGGTCCGCCAGATCTTCCGAGTGCATGAACGGCAGGTAAAAGAAACGGCGCTCCGCGTACGCAACTCTCTGATCGAAGCCGCGACTGATCGCGCGCAGCGCCGCCGCTCGGGCGAGGAGGTCGCACTCGTAGCAGCGTGCCTGCCCGCGGTGCATGTTGCGCGGAAACTGGTCGAGCACGATGACAAGCGCCAAAGCCGTCCCGGGCGTCTCCTCCCAGTATCCGAGCTTGCAGGCGGCGGCCGCTTCCCAGAGCGTCAGAAAGCGGCTCGCGACCTCGCGATCGAACGCTGGGTCCTTTTCGAACCACTTGTCGGGCCCGGCCGCGCGCCAGAATGCCAGCACCTCGTTCGGCCCCGGCATCTCCTCGCCGTCGCGCCTGGGTTGTTCCGTCACCACATCATCCCGGAAGGTCCCGGATTTGCCCTCCGCTGACGCTGCGCTCCCGTCCGGGCTACAAGCGAAGATGCCTTTCGTGTCCATAACGCGCCTTCGCGTGCGATCCTGGCGTTATTTGCCAGCGTTCCTCGTCCAGTCGCTGCGCTCGGCTCGACAGGCCAAGGCCGCGCCGGGAAACCTCGCGGTCGGCCTGTTGCGCGACGCCGATCTCGTCTTCTGGACGCGGACCCTGTGGGCCGGCGAGCCGGCCATGCGCGCGTTCATGGTCTCGGGCGTCCACGGGCACGTGATGCCGCGCCTCTTGCACTGGTGCGACGAAGCAGCGGTTGCGCACTGGACACAGGAATCGGTCGCGCCGCCATCGTGGCCGGAGGCCCACCGCCGGCTGCAGCAGGACGGGCGGCGTTCGAAGGTCAGTCATCCGTCGCCCGCGCAGCAGCGGTTCGAGTTTCCCGCGCCCCGCACCGGCGGTGAAAGGAGAATCAAATGAAGGATCGGGCAACAGCCTGATATCTGCGGGGAGGGCCGCTCAGGGCTCGAGCTCGCTGTCCCAATACAGATAGTCGAGCCAGCTCTCATGCAGATAGTTCGGCGGAAACCGCCGGCCGTTGCGGTGAAGGTGTTGCACGCTGGGCTGGAACGGCATCTGCGAGGGCCACATGCGGGCCTCTTCCATGGTGAGGTTGCCCTTTCTGAGATTGCAGGTCGAGCAGGCGGCAATGACGTTGATCCAGGTCGTGTGCCCGCCGCGCGAGCGCGGCAGCAGATGATCGAAGGTGAGATCGTCGCGCGAGCCGCAATATTGGCAGCAGAACCTGTCGCGCAGGAAGACGTTGAACCGGGTGAAGGCCGGCTGGGTTGCC